>JACRON010000200.1 GCA_016214425.1 Nitrospirota bacterium | reverse complement strand
AGAAAATAATTAAAGAAGAAATAACACCTGCCTGATAGAATACAATAAATAGAATGTTATTATTTCTGTAAAAATCTTATCTAAATTCTTAACAGGAGAAAATATCAATGAGCATTTCACAGGAGCTTCGCAGTCAGGTTATGGCGCAGATGCAGGGGGCAATGGCGCTTGATGTGGCGTATATCGGTGTAGCCAATCCCATTTTTTCAACATTAGCCGAGATGGGGAAGGCAGTGCCTGATGAGCTGTCAGCAAAGACAGGTCTGGATAAGGGTTATCTGAATCGCTGGTGCGATGCTGCATTTGCATTTGGTCTGCTTGATGAGGCTGATGGGAAATTTCAGTTGACAGAGCTTGGCAAAGCCTTTGTGCCGGAGGCACTGGGCACACTAATGCCATTTGCAGTGCAGTCAGTGCTCTCTGCGCATATGGCAGAGAGGACAGCAACTCTTATAAGGAGCGGTGAGAGACCAGGAGAAAAGGTGCTTGCAGAGCGTGAAAGCATTCTTCATCTTTTTGGCCCAATGCTTGAGGCAATGTTCGCAGGTCTGTTTGAACAGCAGATATTGCCAAATGTGCCTGTTTACAATGAGACAGATAAAAAAGGCGGCCTTGCTGTTGACCTTGGCTGCGGGAACGGCTGGTATCTAAGAAGGATGGCGCTTCGCTTTCCTCATCTGCGCGGTATTGGTCTTGACGGGTTTGAGGAGAGCATAAACCATGCTGCAAGGCTCGCAAAAAGGGATGGTGTTGATAATCGGCTTAAGTTTATGAAGGGTGATATATACAAATTTACAGTTAATGAGCCTGTTGATTTGATTGCTATGAACCGCGCACTGCATCATGTATGGGATGAGAAGGAAAATGTATTTCGTTTATTCAAAGAACATCTAAAAGACGGGGGATCTGCTGTTATCTGGGAGCCGAACTGGCCAAAGAACCGTTCTGACTTGCGCGACCCGAGCAGGCGCGGTATGGCATTCCAGAATCTTGGCGAGCATGTTCAGGGGAATCACTTCCTGCGGCCAGAGGAGGTAGAGGCAGAATTTCATCGCGTAGGGATGAAGACAAATGTATATCTTTTTGTAAATGGCAATGAGGCAGTCATTGTGGGTCGCAAGTAGATATTGAAATTAAAAGCAAAAGGTGATAAGATTTACGCATGAGGGAATCCCCTTATTTTGATTACACAAAGAAGAAATATACTTCTGAAGAGGCAATGGCCTTTGAGGATGCAGTAGATACAAGATATTAGAGTCTGATTATAAATCAGAGTATAATCTGCGCATTGAGCCTGACCATCGTGAAGAGAATTGGAACTATTTCTGGAGCGTGCCGATATGGTGGGAGGGCAGGCCATGGCAGAGCCTTGATTGGATAAGGCAGGATTTATTAGATACAATGAAACGATGGGTTCAGTACATGAGCTTTAATGAAATAGAGGAAGAGATTTGAGTTTATCAATTATACCCCTTGGAGGCCTTGGTGAAATAGGCCTGAACATGATGCTCTTTGAATGCGGGGATGACATCATTGCTGTTGATGCAGGACTGATGTTTCCCGAAGAGGAGATGCTTGGGGTTGACATAGTCATACCTGATTTCACATATCTTAAAGAGAAAAGGGATAATGTCAGGGGAATAATAATAACCCATGGCCATGAAGACCATATCGGCGCACTTCCTTATATCCTCAAGGAGATAAATATTCCTGTATATGCCACACCGCTTACAATAGGCTTGATTAAAGGCAAATTAAGGGAGCATAAACTTGATGAAACAACTGAACTTATACCTGTCAAGCCGAGACAGATAATTGATTTAGGCTGCTTTAATGTTGAGTTTATCCGCGTTACGCATAGCATTGTTGACGGCGTCGGCATTGGCATTACAACGCCTGTTGGCAGGATTGTTCATACAGGTGATTTTAAGCTTGACCAGACGCCTGTTGACGGCGAGCTCCTTGATTTTCATAAATTCAGCGAATACGGAGACAAGGGGACCCTTGCGCTTCTCTCAGACAGCACCAATTCAGAAAGAGAGGGTTATACATTATCAGAGAGAGAGGTTGGCAAGGCAATTGAGAATGTATTTAAGACAGCAAAGAAGAGGATTATTGTCGCCACATTTGCCTCAAACATCCACCGCATACAGCAGGTAATAGATGCAGCAGTCAAGTTTGACAGAAAGGTTGTATTAAACGGAAAGAGCATGATAAACAACGCTCAGGTCGCCCTTGACCTTGGGTATCTTAAACTCCCTCCAAAAACATGGATAAAACTTGATGAGATGAAAAATATTCCTGATGAAAAGATTGTAATCATTACAACAGGCAGCCAGGGCGAGCCTATGTCATCCCTTGCAAGGATGGCTGTTAATGAGCATAAGGATATTCAGATTGAAGAGGGAGATACTGTTGTCCTCTCTTCAAGGGTAATACCCGGCAATGAGAAGGCAATCTCGCGTATTATCAACCACCTTTTTAGAAGGGGCGCAAATGTTATATATGAGGATGTATCTGACATCCATGTCTCTGGCCATGCAAGTCAGGAGGAGCAGAAGCTGATGATGTGCCTTGTAAGGCCAAAATTTTTTATTCCTATTCACGGCGAATACAGGCACCTGATTTATCATGCAAGGCTTGCAGAGATGCTGGGCATTAACAAGGATAATATATTTATCCTTGAGGACGGCGATGTGTTAGAATTGAACGGAGATGTGGCAGTTAAAAAGGAGAAGATACAGGCAGGAAGGGTATTTGTAGATGGAAAGGTCATAGGTGATGTGGGAAATATAGTGCTCCGCGACAGGATGCGCCTCGGTTCAGACGGGATTATAATTGTATTTATCGGAATAGAGAAGATGACAGGAAAGGTTGTCACAGGGCCTGATATTGTTACAAGAGGATTTGTTCTTGAAGAGGAGTCACAGGAGCTGATTGAAGAGATGAAGAAGGTAGTTTTAGATCTCCTCGGGCAATTGGAGCAGGAATTGATGTCAGACTGGGTATTGGTCAAGACAAAGGTGAGAAACACCTTAAAAAAACTCCTGATTAAGAAGATGGATAGAAAGCCAATGATAATACCGATTATAATAGAACTGTAATATTTTTTGAAAGGGTTCAAGGGGTCAAGGTTTCAAGTGGCCAAGTGAAAGAAAAACTCAATATCTTGGATCCTTAAACCTTGTAGTTAAAAAACACTTGAATCCTTGAATCCTCGAACCCAGTAATTATTAAAATTATGGCACAGCAAAAAGACAGCAGCCGTTTTAATGAAATTATAGGCATCCTGCTGATTGCTGCAGGGCTTCTGATCTTGATGAGCCTTATGAGCTATCACAGCGACGACCCCTCCTTTAGCACAGCCTCGCAGCAGGCAGCCGTAAAAAACTGGGCAGGTGCTGCTGGCGCATATCTGTCAGACGGCTTGTTCCAGCTCTTTGGCGGAGGGGCATATCTCTTTCCATTTTTTGCCTTTATATTCGGATGGAAGAAGGCATTAAATATTGAATCAAAGAGGTTCTATTTAGAGCTTACGGGCGCTGTAATATTTCTTCTCTCCCTTTCAGCCTTTCTGACAATTACATACAGCAGGATTACGGTATCTTATAGCGGCAATATCCCTGCTGGAGGCATAGCAGGCGATATAATTGCATATCTCCTTTTAAAATCTGTTGCAAAGGCAGGGGCATATATAATAGTCGTCACACTCGGCATAGTCTCACTTATAATCTCAACTAATTTTTCTCTTATCAGATTTTCACAGTGGTTCTGGGACAAGGGCCTTGAGGCATATGACAAGATAAAGACAGAGAAGATAATCAAGGAGGAGCAGGAGAGGCGCTGGAAAGAAGATGAGGATATAGTAAGGGAGAAGGAACTCTTTTACGATAAAGAACCTCCGAAGATTGTTGAGACAAAGAAGTTCGCAAGGCAGGAGCACTTTACATTTGCAGAGACAAAGAAGATTGGTGACTATCAACTGCCTCCTTTAAACCTTTTGAATGACCCGCCAGCATCAGCAAGAAAGGTATCAAAGGAGGAGCTCCTGATGAACTCAAGCATCTTGGAAAAGAAGCTCCTTGACTATGGCATTGAGGGAAGGGTAATCAATGTCCATCCCGGCCCTGTAATCACCATGTATGAGTTTGAGCCTGCGCCAGGTGTAAAGGTAAACAGGATTGTCGGCCTTGCTGATGACCTTGCATTGGCAATGAGGGCATTAAGCGTCCGCATTGTTGCGCCGATTCCCGGCAAATCTGTTGTAGGCATTGAGATACCAAATAATATAAGGGAGGATGTATTTTTTAAGGATATACTCTCTTCAGATGCCTTTTCAGAATCAAGGTCAAGGCTTCCCCTTGCGCTTGGCAAGGACATATTTGGCAACCCTGTTGTTGCTGATTTAACAAGGATGCCCCATCTGCTCGTTGCAGGCGCAACAGGCTCTGGAAAGAGCGTTGCCTTAAATTCCATGATATGCAGCCTGCTCTTTGCAGCAACACCGGATGATGTAAAGCTATTGATGATAGACCCCAAGATGCTTGAGCTCTCTGCATACGAAGGCATACCGCATCTTATCTCGCCTGTTATTACAGAGGCAAAAGAGGCAGCAGGCGCTTTGCAGAGGATTGTCGGCGAGATGCAGAGGCGGTACAGGCTTCTTGCAGAAAAAGGGGTGAGGAATATTGATGGATACAATAATCTGATAGATTCAGAAACAAGGATGCATGATTCAGGCATTAAGACTATAAAGAAGATTGAACAGTATGAAGAGAGCGAAGATGAAGAAAAAGATGATATGATGCTTTCAAGGCTTCCATATATTGTAGTGATTATTGATGAGCTTGCTGATTTGATGATGGCAAGCTTCTTGGCAGGGGTGACATGCTCTTTATGCCGCCTGGAACAGCCAGGATTGAGAGGATACACGGCTCCCTTATCACAGAAGACGAAATAAAGCACATCGTTGATTTTCTAAAGAAGCAGGCAGGGCCTGTGTACGAGCCGTTTATGAGCGCTCCTTTGCCTGATGAAAATGAAGAAGGCAGCATGGAGGATGAGAGGGATGAATTTTATCAGAGGGCAGTTGATTTGGTAACATCAACAGGACAGGCGTCTATTTCAATGATACAGCGCAAGATGCGCATTGGCTACAACCGCGCAGCAAGGATGATAGAAATGATGGAAGAGGACGGCATCGTCTCCCCGCCGAATGCAGGGAAGAGGGAGGTAATATACAGGAGGAGTTTGTAAGGGGGAAAAATCAAAATGCAAAAATTAAAAATCAAAATTAAGGAAGTCATTGTCTTATTAATAACTTTGCTGTTGCCTTTTTCAGCTTCTGCTGCTGAGCTAAAGGATGTTGTAGATAATTTACAGATGCGGTATGAGAAGATAAAGGATTATCAGGCCAGTTTCTCTCAGGATGCGGTTTTAAAACTCGGCCAGACAACTGAGAAGGCATTTGGAAAGATATATGTCAAAAAGCCTGATATGATGCGCTGGGATTATGATAAGCCGAGAAGACAGCAGATTATTATCAATAAAACTGAGATTATAATCTATGTCCCTGATGAAAAGCAGGTGATGAAGGACAGAGCGCCTCAGGGCGGCGTTAATATGACTTCTTTTATTACCAATGTAGCAAGGCTCAGGGAGGATTTTAATATTGCGTTTTATCAGAACAAAAAAGAGCCTAATAGCGGAAGATATTTTCTTGAACTCACGCCTAAAAAAGAGGGTATGAATATTACAAAGGCTGTTTTAGATGTATCTGAAAAGGATTTTCTTATACTCAAACTCTCCATCACTGACCTTCAGGGAAATATTACCAATGTCAATTTTTCAAATATCAAGACTGACGCAGGTATTAAAGAGAGCTTCTTTGCCTTTAAGATTCCAAAGGGTGTTGAGGTGATTGAGAGGCCAAAGGCTCAGAAGTAGATGAACATTATTGAGGTAGTAAATCTAAGCAAGAATTTTAAGACAAAAAAAGGGTTTATCTCTGCAGTTAAAGATGTTTCTTTTAATGTTAAAAGGGGGGAACTCTTTGGCTTCCTTGGCCCGAATGGCGCTGGCAAGACAACAACTATAAATATCCTCTGCACCCTTCTTACCCCCACATCCGGCAGGGCGCTCCTGAATTCCTTTGATGTTGTATCCAATCCAAATGAGGTAAGGCAGTCCATAGGCCTTGTGTTTCAGGAGCCGAGCCTTGATGAAAAGCTTACAGCAATGGAGAATCTGGAATTTCATGCCATGCTTTACAATGTCCCAAAGGCAGTGAGGAATGAGCGCATAAAATATATGCTTGAGATGGTTGGGCTTTATGACAGGAAGGATGATTTGGTAAATACCTTTTCAGGCGGCATGAAGAGAAGGCTTGAGATTGCAAGGGGGCTTCTCCACTATCCAAAGATATTATTTCTTGATGAGCCCACGCTTGGCTTGGACCCGCAGACAAGGAGCCATATCTGGGAATATATACATCAGTTGAGAAAGAAAGAGGATATCACTATATTTCTTACAACACACTACATGGGAGAGGCAGAAAACTGCGACAGGGTTGCTATAATTGACTATGGCGAGATTATAGCCATTGACTCGCCATTTGATTTAAAAAAAGAGATAGGCGGCGATGTAATTACTGTAGTTGCAGAAGACAGGGATAAGGCAAAGAAGACGATTGAAATGGAATACAATGTCGCTGTGATAAATAATGATGAAGGGCTGCATTTTGAGGTGGAAAACGGCGAGACCTTTCTGCCCAGGTTTATCAAGAAGGCGGATTTTAAGATACTCTCCATCAGCCTTAGAAGGCCGACGCTTGAAGATGTATTTATAAGGCTGACAGGACGGCATATCCGTGAAGAATCAGCAGAGGCAAATTCGGTTTTAAAGATTCATGCGAGGAGGCTTAGGCGGTGAGCAGAAATTTCATGGGAATATACACAATCTGGCTCCGCGATGTGCGCAGGTTCTGGAGGGATAAGCCGAGGATAATCGGCGCAACAATACAGCCTGCCTTGTTTCTCTTTCTCCTCGGCACAGGCCTCGGCCGCGGGATAGTAGGGGCATTTGGCAATGATATTCAGGGAGACTATCTTACCTTTATCTATCCTGGGATAATAGGCATGTCCATTCTCTTTACATCCATTTTTTCAGCTATCTCTATTGTATGGGACAGGGAGATTGGCTTCCTGAAAGAAGTTATGGTGGCGCCGATTGCTCGTTGGGCGGTTGCTGTTGGCAAGGCATTTGGCGGAAGCACTGTTGCAGTCTTTCAGGGATGCCTTATGCTGTTCTTTGCCCCTTTTGTTAATGTTCATATCAATCTGACAATGATTGCAGCACTTATTCCATTAATGCTCCTTATTGCCTTTTCAATAACATCGCTTGGAATTGTGACTGCTGCAAGGATGCACTCTATGCAGGGGTTTCAGGTGATTATGAATTTTCTTGTCCTTCCCATGTTTTTTTTAAGCGGCGCAATGTTTCCCATAACAAACCTTCCAAAATGGATGGATATATTTATTGCTATAAATCCTCTGACATACGGTGTTGATGCATTGAGGGGTGTGATACTTGGCATGAATAATTATCCGTTAATAATGGATGTTGGTCTTATAGCAGGATTTGGTATTGTAATGATAGGTATAGCTATGGTAATATTCGGAAAAAGGGAGTAGGGAAGGAGGAATATTATGGCAGGACAGAATTCTTTTGATATTGTTTCAAAGATAGACCTTCAGGAGGTAAGAAATGCTGTTGACCAGGCAATGAAGGAGATAAAACAGCGTTTTGACTTTAAGGGAAGCAAGAGCGATATTACGCTTGATGATAAGGAAAAGGCAATGATTCTCCTTTCCGATGATGAAAATAAATTAAAGAGCGTAATTGATATCCTTCAGACCAAGATAATAAAAAGGGGAATATCATTAAAGGCGCTTACCTATGAAAAGATAGAGCAGGCATCAGGAGGCACAGTAAGACAGAAGATTAAACTTCAGGACGGCATACCGCAGGAGAAGGCAAAGGAGATTATAAAGATAATCAAAGATGCAAAGCTGAAAGTTCAGTCGCAGATACAGGGAGACCAGCTGCGTGTAACTGGAAAGAACAGGGACGACCTTCAGACAGTTATTGCGTTGTTAAAGGAAAAGGACTTGGGGATTGATATGCAGTTTGTAAATTACAGGTCAAGTTAGCGCTAATCCTGTTTCTGTCATTCCTGCGAAGGCAAGAATCCAGTAGGGGCGGGTTTCAAACCCGCCCCTACAATATTATAGCGTCTGGATTCCTGCTTGCACGGGAATGACAATAATGAAATTACATTAGGGAGGTTTTCATGAGGCTTATAAAAATATTTATCCTTATTCTACTATGGATAGTTGTAAATTCGCCATTTTTAGCATCTGCACAGGAGAAAGGGCCTAGGATAAGATTTGAGACAGAGGCCCATGACTTTGGTAAGATACCAGAGGATAAGATAGTGGAGCATACATTTAAGTTTTTTAACGATGGTGATGATGTCCTTGAGATAAAGGGCTTGGATCCTTCCTGCGGCTGTACAGAAGCATTTGTAGACAAAAAGATTATAGAGCCGGGGCAGACAGGTGAGATTAAGGTAACACTCAATCCCATTGGTAAAAGGGGAAAGATATTGAAGAGCGTAAGTGTTGAGACAAATGACAGTGTGAAGCCTGAGATTATACTTAGGCTTGATGCACAGGTTTTTGGTGTTCTGAAAGACCATGCTCAGGCAAAGGATGAAAGCATTTTTTCTGAAAAATGCAAAAGCTGTCATGTTGCAAGGGGTGAGGGTAAATCAGGCAAAGAGCTTTATCTTGCAGATTGCGCCTTTTGCCACGGAGACAATGGCGAGGGGAAGAGTGCAAGTGCATTAAATAGTCAGGAATATCTGACTAAACATGATGCTAACTATATCAAAGACTGGATAGCCAATGGCAAAGACGGCTCTGGCATGCCGGGATTCTCTAAGGCAAAAGGCGGGCCATTGGATGATAAGCAGGTTGAATCATTAGTAGCCTATATTACAAAATGGAAAAAGAGAGAGAAGGCTCTGGATACATCCAAGATTGCTGGCAAATATGTTGTGTTAAGCAACCTCCCGACCACACATGAAAAAGGACATTGGAAAGGGAAAAGAGTTTAAAGACAAGCTCTTTAAACTTTATCACTGGGACAAGATTAAGGTGAGCACTATTGAAATCCTGTCAGCAGCAGCAGGGAGCATCGGCATAGAGCCAAAGATAATGGAAGGGCAGTTGAAGTCAGGCACAAAACGAGAGGTTGTGCTGAAAAGCGCCTCTGGAGCAAGCAGACAGTATAGCGTAAACAGCACACCAACTGTTATCTTTGATAATCAGATAAAGGCAACAGACAACTCAATACCGAATCTGGAGAAGATTATAGAGAGTTTGTTGAAGATGTAGAGAACAAGAAGAGAATTAAAAGATTTATTAGAAATCAAGAAATAGGCGCTGGCATTTACTAAGGAATTTCTATTAGACTATTCTCCGTATCAATCTTTGCCTTAATTTTTCTCAAAAAATCCATACCGAGCAAGCCGTCTATTGGTCCGCTAAAAGGCAGGGTATGAGCAACAGCATTAAAATCGTCTATCTTTGCACCAAATGCACCAAGCCATTTTAATAGAACAACAGGAGCAACAATAAAGCCGCTGCCAGTAACAATACGCAAATGCTTCTTCGCTTCAGCAGGGCTGCATCCACATGATTCTAATGCTTCAACTGGAATAATTGTATAGGAAGAACCTGTATCTACTAAGAGGCTCAATATCTTAATGCCATCGGGCCCTGCAATTGCAGCCTTTGTAATAAGCAGATTTCCTGAATTTGATAGTTTATATCTTCTCATTAAAACATAACGGCAAGGTCTTCTGGGATATGACCAGTATATTCTATGGCTATGTTTTTGCCTTTTGTATTCATAAGGGCCTGATAGACTTCTTCTTTTACCGGTGAATGGGTGAGAACATGTCCTTTAATTATGTTAAAGGCTGAGTCTGTCTCCTCATATTCAATGAGAACCCACTCATTTGGATACCTTTCCCTTATTTCTTCAATTGTTAAGCTCTCTACCTTTAACATAACCTGATTCTCCTTAAATGCAATTTATTATATCACATACAGAAGGAAAAGGCATTAAAAAAGATATGCAGGCTGTGGGAATTTCCAACACTTGTTTTTTTATTATAAAATCTGAGTGGATTTCAGGCTACCCAATCTTAATAATATCTGCCTCCATCTTTGCTGTATTTAACAGCGCCAGCGTGGATTCCCCTTTATGTAATCTTGCAGTCTTGCCGGGATTAATAATAAGAGTATCCTTAACATTCTTGACAACAGGCCTGTGTGTATGGCCGTAAATAACTATGTTAAAATCCCCGCTGTGCGCTAAGGCAGAAACAAGATCAGGTTCATGCATGATAACAATCTTCTTTCCTCCAATGGTTATGATGTGCGGCTGATTGTGGATATTGCCGCCTGACTTCTCTGTAAGCAGGAGCTTATCGCCGTCATTATTGCCAAAGATGCCTGTGAACTTACACTTTAATTCCCTGAAGATTTCAAAAGTGAATGGCGATGTAATATCCCCTGCATGAATTACATGAGATACCTTTTCAGTATTAAAATAGTCAACTGCCTTTCTTATTACAGTTGTGTCGTCATGTGTGTCTGAAATTATTCCCACAAGCATATCAACTCCTTTATGATTTAAAATACAAATGCCATGTACAAGTCATTTACATTTGTGTTTGTCGGGCCAGTTGTAATCAGGTCGTTTAGTTTCTTGAAAAGGCTGTAAGAGTCATTGTTTTCAATATATGACTTGTGCCATCAGCAATAGCGCCAGCAGCATCTGTTGGCCCGTCTGTTCCGTCAGTGCTGACACCAACAATAGCAACATCCTTTAATCCGTTTATCATTAATGCAGCAGACAGGGCAAACTCCTGACACCTGCCGCCTTTGCCTTTTCCTTTTACTGTGACTGTTGTCTCACCGCCTGCAATTATGCACGCCTTTCTTTTTAATGGCCTTTCAAAGCTATCTATCTCCTTTGCAATTGCGCCAAAGACCTTGCCTATCTCCCTTGCCTCGCCTTCTATGAAAGTAGAAAGCACCATTGTATGATAACCGAGCTCTTTTGCCTTTTTCTCAGCAGCAGAGACAGCACCTTTATTATTCCCTATGATGATATTATTTATCCTCCTGAACGCAGGATTTGCTGCCTTTGGCGTTTCAGCAATCTCTCCCTTCAAGCCCTTTAGAAGATATTTTATTACAGGTCTTGGTGTATTATTCCATATAGAATATCTTTTCAAGATGTCCACTGCATCTTTGAATGTAGAATTGTCAGGCACAGTCGGGCCTGAGGCAATAACATCAAGCCTGTCTCCTATTACATCAGAAAGAATAAGGCATGCAGCTTCTGCTGGGTATATAAGGGATGCAAGTTGTCCCCCTTTTATTTTTGAGATATGTTTTCTTACTGCATTGATTTCATCAATGCTTGCGCCCGATTTCAATAATAATTCAGTAGCAATCTTTTTGTCATTTAGCGATATATTTTCATTAGGCGCTGGAAGAAGTGAAGATGCGCCTCCTGACAGGAGTATAATAATCAAATCACCCCTTTTTATGCTTTTGAGAAGATCTATTATCCTCTCCACACCTTTGAC
>JACRON010000191.1 GCA_016214425.1 Nitrospirota bacterium | reverse complement strand
GATTTTGAATTTGTTTAGAATTTAGTGCTTAGGATTTAGGGTTTATAGGAGTTTAAATTCAATGTCACTCTATGAAATCTGCATAAAAAGACCTGTCTTTACCACAATGCTAATCATGTCCCTTGTGGTGCTTGGTATTGCGTCATGGAGACAGCTTGGGATAGACCTGTTTCCAAAGGTTGACCTGCCCACTGTAACCATTACTACAAGACTTGAAGGCGCCAGCCCTGAAGAGATAGAGACTCAGATAACCAAAAAGATAGAAGAGGTAGTAAATACTATTAACGGCATTGACGAGCTAAGGTCAAGCACAATTGAAGGCCAGTCTCAGGTATTTGCCACATTCCTCCTTGAAAAGAACATAGATGTTGCTGCAAACGATGTAAGGGAAAAGGTATCTGGCATAGCCTCCCGATTCCCTCCTGGAACAGATGCACCGGTCATTGAAAAATTTGACCCTGATGCAGCGCCTATCATGGCAATTATCGTCTCAGGCAAACGCTCTGCAAGGGAGATAACAGACTTAGCAGATAAAAGGATAAAACGGCCGCTTGAGACTGTGAAGGATATCGGCGCAATATCATTGGTTGGAGACAGAAAAAGGGAGATTCAGGTTGTCATAAATCCTGAGAGGCTTTCTGCCTATAATCTATCCATCCAGCAGGTAAAAGAGGCTATAAGAAAGCAGAATGCAGAGATCCCGGGCGGAAGAATTACATGGCAGGCAAGGGAGGAGGGCCTGCGAACACTCGGCAGGATTGAAAAGGTCTCAGACTTTAATGAGCTGATTGTTGCTGATTTTAAAGGCGGGCCGGTAAGGATAAAGGATATCGGGACTATTATTGACGGAGAGGTAGAAGCAAGAACGATCTCAAGGCTTGACGGGAATAATGCAGTATCCCTCCTTGTCAGAAAACAGTCTGGCACAAATACTGTACAGGTTGTTGACAGAATAAGAGAAAAACTTGAAGAAATAAAGGCATTTCTTCCTCAGGATGTAAAGATAGATATTGTCAGGGACCAGTCCAAGTTTATTAGACGCGCCATAAGCGAGGTAAATGACCACCTTGTTTTAGGCGGCGTTTTTGCCAGCCTCATTGTCCTGTTTTTTATCAGAAATCTCCGGATTGCAATAATTGCTGCTATAGCAATACCTTCATCCATAATTGCTACATTTACTGCCATGCGTTATATGGGCTATAGCTTAAATAATATGACCATGCTTGCCCTCTCTGTTTCAACAGGCATTGTTATTGACGATGCAATTATTGTGCTTGAAAACATATTCAGACATATAGAGGAAGAGAAGCTTCCTCCTATCAAGGCAGCGCTAAGCGGGACAAAGGAGATTGCGCTTGCTGTTATGGCAACTACCCTATCTCTTGTTGTTATATTCCTTCCAGTGGCATTTATGTCCGGCATTGTGGGCAGATTCTGGCAGAGCTTTGGCATCACTGCGACCTTTGCTATCGGCATATCTCTGCTCGTTGCCTTTACACTTACACCCATGCTCTCATCAAGATTTTTAAGGCTGCCGGCTGGTGAAAAAGACGGACATAAAAAAACAAAGGAGTCCAGATTTTATTCTATTCTGGAAGGTAAATACGAGCAGGCGCTTCAATGGTGCCTCCATCACCGCATAATAGTTTCAATAGCGGCATTGCTTATATTTCTTTCCCCTATACTCCTTATACGCTTTGCAAAGGTAGAATTTATTGTTGACGATGATATGAGTGAATTTGAGGTAATTGTGGAAACACCGCCTGGTTCATCAATTGCTAAAAGCAGCGAAATACTTGGTCAAGTAGAGGAAGATTTAAAGAAGATTCCTGAGGTAGTGCATCTCTTCACAACTATTGGCGTCAGAGGCGCGTATCTTTCCAATATTACAGACGGGTCTATATATATTGAGCTAAAGAAAATAAAAGAGAGGAAAAGGACGCAGAATGAGATTATGCAGGATGCAAGAAAGATGCTGAAAAAATATTCTAATCTCAGGCTAAGCGTTCAGCAGATAAGCCTTATCTCCGGCGGCGGCTTCAAGCAGACACCCTTTAATATGGTAATAAGGGGGTCTGATATGGACAGGCTTGGAGATTATACTGATAAAATAATAAAAAAGCTCTCTGTAATACCCGGCTTTGTGGATGTAGATACAGGCCAGGCATTGAGGCACCCTGAAACACAGGTAAGAATAGACAGGGCAAAGGCATCAGATTTGGGTGTAAGGGTTGAAGATATTGCATCAAGCCTCAGAACTATGGTTGGCGGTGAAAGGATTTCTTTTTACAGGGAAGGGGATGACCAGTATGATATCAGATTAAGGTTGATAGCTGATTACAGGAAAGATGCGGCAGTAATATCGCAGCTCTATGTGCCGGCAAGGGGAAGGCTGATTAAATTAAACAATGTAGCTGATTTAACATCAGGACTAAGCCCGGGGCAGATTGATAGATATGCACAGGAGAGGCAGATAAGCATCATCTCTAATCTATACAACAAACCGCTCGGCGAAGCTGTTTCTCAGGCAGGCGCAATTGTTAAGGAGCTCAATATGCCCAATGAGTACTCCATGGTATTTTTAGGCAGGGGAAAGCTGATGGCAGAGGCATTCAAAAATTTCATGATTGCCTTTGTATTGAGCCTAATATTTATCTATATGGTCTTAGCTGCCCAGTTTGAAAGCTTCTCTCACCCGCTTAGCATAATGGTGTCAATCTTCCTGAGCATCCCCTTTGGCATATTAAGTCTTATTATAGGACACTCCACCATAAATATATACAGCATCATGGGCATGTTCGTACTCATAGGCGTTGTAAAAAAGAACGCCATCCTGCAAGTTGACTACACAAACACCTTAAGAGCAAAGGGCATGGAACGCCATGAGGCACAGATGGAAGCAGACAGGGCAAGGCTGAGGCCCATATTAATGACTACTTTTGCAATTATTGCTGGAATGCTCCCTGTTGCCTTAGGCAGAGGAGACGGCTCTGCATCAAGGGCATCGCTTGCCACAACAGTAGTAGGCGGCCAGGCCCTCTGTCTTCTTGTTACACTTCTTATTACGCCTGTGGTATACTCACTATTGGATGACATTGGGAAGCTGAAAATATTTTCAAGGATACGAGAAATGAAGTCATTAATACCAGTAAAAGAAAGATTTAAGAAGATTGCGAGGTTTTATAAATAGTAAAATTCCTAAACATATTGGAGTAAAAACCACATGTCAAAACTCTTATTAGAAACAGTTAAAAAGATGGTAGTTGCAAAGACGCCTATCATCTACATAGAATCAGAGGAAGAGGAAAGGGTTGAAAGGCTCATAAAGACGCTTGCAGAAACAACCTTCTCTAAACCAATCAATGCCTACACATGGACATGCACAAAGGGGATTGAATTAAACGGAAAGCCTGTTGATTCTGCAAAAACACCTGCTGATGCAATCAATTGGATGATTAACTTAAAAGAAGTGGCATTTATTATCATGGAAGATATCCAGTGGTCTATTAATGAACCGGCAGTAATAAGGAAATTAAAAGAGGTATATAAAGGCATTCGTGATACCTATAAAACCATTTTTATTACTGCGCCAAGGCTGACAATCCCTGACGACCTGAAGAACAATATGGCTGCTGTAGAACTCGGCCTGCCTTTGAGGGACGAATTAGAAACACTCTTTTTAAGCCTTGTAAAAATTCAGAAGAATATTCAGGAAGCAGCCATCACACCTGCCTTAAAAACTAAGATTGTAAATGCTGTATTGGGCCTTACATATAATGAGGCAGACAGGGCGATCAAAAGGGCGCTTATTGGAAAGACCGCGCTTGACGACTCTGTTGTAAACACAGCATTAGAGGAGAAATACAATCTTATTAAAAAGAGCGGAGTATTAGAGTATGTTATTAATACAATAAGAATAGACGAAGTCGGCGGCATGGAAAATTTAAAGTCATGGCTTAGTAAAAGGGCAAATCTATTTTCCAAAGAGGCTCAGGACTTCGGCCTGTCCAAACCAAAGGGCGTATTGATGACTGGGATAAGCGGCTGCGGCAAAAGCTTATTTGTAAAGGCAATTGCCTCTTTCTGGGGTTTGCCGCTAATCAGGCTTGATATGTCAAGGGTATACGAAGGGACCTTTGGCTCAGCAGAAGAGTGCCTGAGAAAAGCTATTAACAGCGCAGAGGCAATTGCACCGTGCATACTCTGGATAGACGAGATAGAGGCAGGCATATCTATTCAGGGCTTTAAAGCAGAGGGCGGCTCTGCTACAAGGGTATTGGGGACATTTCTTACATGGATGCAGGAAAAGGACAGCTTTGTATTTGTTGCTGCAACTGCAAATGCAATACATCTGCTTCCTGCAGAGATAATGCGAAAGGGAAGATTTGACGAAATCTTCTATGTAACCCTGCCGAATAAGGCAGAGAGGCACCAGATATTCAGGATACACCTTGAAAAGAGAAAGAACAATCCGCACTATTTTGATATAGATTTGCTTGCACACTCCACAAAAGGCTTTAGCGGCGCTGAGATTGAGCAGATAGTATCATCAGCCATGTATGAGGCATTCAGCGAAAACAGGGAAATGAAACAGCATGATTTAATGACTGCTATAAACAGGACAGTGCCGTTATCAATTACAATGGATGAGCAGATAAAGGAGATTGAGAACTGGGCATTTAACAGGGCAGTCAGGGCATCAGAAAAGAAAGACGACTAATGGCTTCGTATAAAGCCTCCGATATAATAAGATACTGAATCGGCGAAACGGTGAAACGGAGACTGGGGGACGGGGAGACCTTTCCTTTTCACCCCTTCTCCGGTTCCCCGCTTCTCCCTTTCAATTAACAATATTAAACTTAGGAATGGAGCCGGCGAGAGGGATTGAACCTCCGACCAGCTGATTACGAATCAGCTGCTCTACCACTGAGCTACGCCGGCAGCATTAATAAATTATCATAGTTGACAAGATATTGTCAAATTATTGCTTTCACTTCTTTAAACTGTCTTGTCCGAAAATATCCACTTTCTTGACGACAATCATGGTAATCTGCCTGCTGTCTGGCAGGTATGAAAAAGATATTACAAATTAATAGAAAAAGCAAGGTTAAAAGGGCCAAAGAAGTCAGGCAATTTTTTATCTAACAGAATTGAAGAAAAGGCAGTGAGATTTTTTTAAAGATAATTTTTGCAGCAGACTAAAGGCTGTGTTATGCGTAGCCTCAACCAAGATACTTCCTTAAAGTGTATTTTTTAGGTCTGTCCCCCCATGCCTTTTTATAAGGAATTCAAAAACTAATAAAGCTATTGACAAAATTTTATGAAATAACTATCATAGTATATCAGTTTTTTCTAAAAAATAGAGGTAAAAACTCTTATTATGGGACAATACTTCAAATCCATTTATTTTAGCGACTATCCATCTGAGGACTCAAAGGAGAAATCAATCACATTAGCATTTAACGAGCCAGAAGCACCCTATTACACAAAAATAAAGGAATTGAGCAGCGAGGAGTTAAGAGAATTAATCGGCATCAAAAGTTATAAGCAACTATCGCTGTTTGCTGAAAAAGAAGAACGGTCTATCAATCAGGTTGCCAAACGCTTAATCAAAAAGAACCTTAATGAATTGTCTATCATTAACCCTAATGATGTAACCTTTGCCAACAGTAAGTCTATTCCTTTTCAGAGATGGTATCCTTTCATTGAGGGTTATTCTCCTGACTTTGTAAAATCGCTCATTAACAGCTATTGTAAGAAAGCAGCTTGCATTTATGACCCCTTTGTTGGAACTGGAACCACCATTTTTGCTGCTGACCGATTAAATATAAAGACTGTTTATTCGGAAATCAATCCGCTTCTTCAATTCCTCATACAGACAAAAATCAGAATTCTTAAATCAAGCCTTGCAACACGAAAACAGATAGCCGATAAGATAAATCAAGTTGCCGAGCAAGTCATTGAGAAGGCTGAAAATTTTGAGGAAGACAAGTATTTGAAAGAAAGTTACAGCCTCATTTTTGGCGACAGCAAATATTTTGAGGGCAGTATTCTCAGCCAGCTGCTTTGTTTACGTTCATTTATTGATATTGTAAAATTGGAAGATGATCTACTTGCGGATACTATTGCCATTGCCGTTTTGGCTGCTTTAATTCCCGTTTCATTTTTGAAAAAAGCGGGTGATGTTCGGTTTAAAAACGAGAGTGAACTGGAAAAAGAAAAGGTTGAGTTAGAGATTTTTTTACCAAACAAATTGAAAGAGATAGCCAATGACATTCTCAATTTAGAATTTATATTAAAGACGACACCGGAACTGATTCTTTCCAATGCAAAAAACATTGATTTGGTAAATGATTTAAGAATTGAAGCTGTTATTACAAGCCCTCCCTATCTTAATGGTACAAACTATTTCAGAAACACAAAATTGGAGTTGTGGTTTTTACGATATATTCAGTTTGAAAATGACTTGCGTTTTTTCCGCGACCAAGCACTTACTAGCGGAATTAACGATGTAAAAAAAGATACTTCGGGCAGCAATGGAACGGACATATTGGCTAAAAGCAAGCTACTACAAGACACTCTTGTAAAACTGCATAAGAAATCATATGACCAGCGTATTCCGTTGATGGTGAAAAGTTATTTCGAAGAAATGTATGCCGTTTTTTCAAAGTTGCGGGAACACTTACCGAACAGAGCACAAGTTCTGATTGATATTGGCGACTCTATTTTCGCTAATGTCCACATCAAGACCGATGATATTCTGATTGAAATATTGGCTGTGCTTGAATATGAATTAAAAGAGAAAAAACTTTTAAGAAAACGGAGATCAAGAAACAAGGAAATATTGAGTCAAACACTACTTGTCTTGGAATTTGATAAATCAACATACAAGTCAGAAAAAAACTTGTCCCGTTATGTCGTAAAACGGGGGCAGAAGATACAAGTCTTCAATCTTGAAAATTGGGAGTATTTTAAAAATAAGCTGCCTCACCAAAAACTTCCATACTCCAAAAGAAATTGGGGGCATCCGCTTCATTCGCTCTGCTCTTATCAAGGGAAATTAAAAGCATCTATCGCCCATCACCTTGTCAAAACATTTGTCCCGGAAAACGGTTGTGTTCTCGACCCATTTTCAGGAGTAGGGACAATTCCATTTGAAGCGGCATTAAATGGAAGAAAATCTTATGGATTTGATATCAGCATCCCCGCTTACTACATTTCAGCCGCTAAGGTTAGCACACACAAAAAAAACGAGTGCTTAAATTACATTCACCAGATCGCAGAATTTATAGAACGAAACGGTTGTACAAAGGAAGAATTGAATGAATCAAAGCATTTCGGCTTTAACAAAACGCTTGCCGAATATTATGAAGATAAAACACTCAAGGAAATTTTGATAGCAAGGAGATTTTTAAAGCTTAATTATCCTAAAAATCCAAGCCAGATGCTTGTTGTGTCTTCTTTACTTCATATTCTACATGGCAATAGACCGTATGCTTTAAGCAGACGGTCGCACCCAATTGTCCCTTATGCACCGCAAGGAGAATTTGTTTATAAAAACTTAATCAAAAATCTCACCAATAAAGTTGAAAGAGCATTACAGGTGGAATTGCCTTTGAATTTTATTCCAGGAAAAATCTTCAATCAAGATTCAACATCTATCTGGCCACAAGAAATAAATAATCTTGATGCCATTATTACTTCTCCTCCATTCTTTGACAGCACACGATTTTATCTTGCCAACTGGATAAGAATTTGGTTTAGCGGATGGTCAGAAAAGGATTTTAAATATCAGATAAATTCATATATTGAGGAAAAGCAGAAAAAGGACTTTGCCATTTATGAAAGTATCTTTAGGCAATCCAGAGAGAGGTTGAAGCGGGGCGGCGTTTGCGTTTTGCATTTAGGAAAAAGCGTAAAATGCGATATGGCAGAGGAATTAAAAAAGGTAAGCAAACACTGGTTTAATATCGTTGATTTGTTTGTGGAAAGCGTGGAGCATTGCGAATCACACGGAATACGTGATAAAGGGACGGTCACTTCACACCAGTATCTTGTTCTTCAATAAAAAACTTACTTGATAAATCCCAACAACTTTTTATTTTTTGGAGAGAGATTATTAATGAGGTTGTAATCTTTTAGAATCTTCTTTAGCTCATTGATTCTTTTCGGTAAATGAGACCTTTCCCTGACTTGTAAATACCGCTCTACACATTTATCAACATTGATTTCAGTATTAATGATAGAGGTTTTGCTGGACAACAACCCTAAATCTGCTCCAGTTATTTTTGCAAGTTCAATCAATTCGTTATTGGTATAAAACTCACCGGGCCATTTGTCCCGTTTATTGTTGTTTGCTTCAGTTGATAACAATGCTGCATTTTCTTTTGTCAAAGGATAGAGCCACCTTGAAGGCAAAATATGGTCAATTGTCCAAGTACCCCTTTTCATAATATCAAGCGGTTGCTTTGTCTTAAAGCAGCGGTTGCCAAATCTTTTGAATAAATCCGGTATATCAATCGTTTCGTTTTCACCTTCCAGCAATAAATCCGCAATCCTTCTTCTGACTGCTGATTCGTGTAATTGCTCTTTTGTTCGTTTCGGATTCAGCACTGCATTTATTGCTCCCTTACAACTTCTGCATTCCATCTGCCGTTCAAGCGGTCCCCACTTAGAATGCTTACTAAATGCAGCAAAGGGTAAAATTCTGCCGCATGCATTGCATTGCTTCCAGTATGATTCTGGATGCTCTGTAGCTATTCTGAAAAATGCCTCCCAAAATCTCTGTGCTTTTATTGATTCCGCAACTGTAAAATCTTCACTCCAGTTTTCAAAGGGCAAGTCGGAGTTTTTTGAATGCAGATAACCGCATTTATTGCATTTCCATTCAGCCGTTTCGTATGCCGTTTTAGAGTCTAAAAGCTGAAGTCCGATACGAATGTTATTGAGTGAACCGCAAGAAAGACAGATAAAACCTACCCAAGCATCGTGATAAGGAATGCCTTCAATTCTTGCAAGACCTGTTAGATTTTTTGTTTTTCTTCTTGGCATTTTATTATCGTTTATTGTCTATCTTTTATTCAACGGCATTACCTTGCATCAGTTAAGCTAAAACTTTAGCTCGCTACAGCCACTTCTTCCTTTTAAAATAAACCACCATAAGACCCCCAACAGCAGCCATAATAAACAGGACAACAAGATAACCCCATCGCCACTCAAGCTCTGGCATGTTTTTAAAATTCATCCCGTATATGCCTGCAATAAAGGTAAGGGGCATAAAGATTGTTGCAATGATTGTTAAGACCTTCATTACCTCATTCAACCTGTTGCTTATGCTTGAAAGATATATATCAAGCATACCTGAGAGCATCTCCCTGAATATCTCTATTGTATCAATCACCTGAATTGCATGGTCATAAACATCCCTTAGATAAATCCTTGTAATCTCATTAATCAAGAAAGGCGAATCTCCCCTCTCCATCCTGCTTATAACCTCCCTCAACGGCCAGACAGCCTTTCTGAGAAATATCATCTCCCTTTTTAGGGTATGTATTTTTTGCAGGGTCTCCTTTGCTGGATTTTTTACCAATTCCTCTTCTATAGATTCTATGTCCTCCCCTAATCGTTCAAGTATTACAAAATAATTGTCAACTATTATATCCAAGAGATTATATGCAAGGTAATCTGCGCCCATCTTTCTTATTCTGCCTTTATCGCCCCTTATCCGCTCCCTGATAGGATTGAATACATCCCCCTCTATCCCTTCCTGAAAGGATATAACAAAATTATTCCCAAGAACAAGGCTTATCTGCTCTGCAGCTATCTCTTTTCTTTTGTCATTGTAGCTGAGCATCTTCAGGACAATGTAAATATACCCGCCGAAATCCTCCATCTTAGGACGCTGGTCAGTATTAAGAATATCCTCCATTATTAATGGATGCAGGCCAAAACAGTTGCCGAGCTTTTCCAGCACATCAACCTGATGAACACCCTCTACATTAATCCATGTTACAGTGGGTTTGTCCTTTAAAGGGATGCATCTGTCTAATGATTTTATCTCTTCTTCATGGAGCTGGGTTTCGTCATAATCCAGTACAGTAATCTTTACAGCCTCAACTCTTTTTTCTCCAATATGGATGAGGCTTCCCGGGGGAAGGCCTGACTTTTTTGACCTTTTCTTAATTAGCTTTGGCATATAAAAATCCCAGAAGATTTATGCAGATGCTTTAACACTATCTAATTTTTTACGCCTTTTCTTTTTCCTTTCAATCCTCTCGTTTATGGCAAATTTAATCCCTTTAAAAAACAGGCTCAATGTCAGCACCCTTAACAGAATCAATTTTTTTATAATGCTCAAGATGTGCGGTATATTATAGAACTCTCTTGTAACCCTGCGTCTAATCTGCCTAAGATGCTCGGTTGAATATTCGTCAGAATAGACCTTGCCTTCAGCGCCTATATGATAATTCGGCATATCTTTAATAACATTCAGAAGCGGTGAGTACCGCCTGATCCTCAGCTGGCTGAGACCTAAGGTATCCACGCCCAATTCACGGGCATATGATGGAATCTGCATCATCTCCTCTTCCTTTTCATTTAAATTCCCTATAATAAAATAGCCATGGATGAAGAAATTATATTTGTTGAGAACCTTTGCCCATTCCTTTGCCTTGACTGTTGTAAACCCTTTTTGCATTGCCTTTAGTATCCTGTCCTGCGTTGATTCAAGGCCAATCAATAATACCCTGAAACCTGCCCCGTACATCTTCTCAATTAGGTCAGGCCTTGCAGCAATATTTAATCTTGTATTTATAAAATAGAGCTTCTTAATCTTCTCCTCCATCAATAAATCGCAGAGCTTCTCCATCCTTTTTAAATCATTTGTCAGATTGTCATCTGTAAAGCCAACATATTTTGCATTGATTTTTTTTAACTCATCAATTACAGATTCAGGAGTGCGGGAAGACCAGCTTCGCTTTTGGCCAAGCGGGTTGGAATTGAAGTCGCAGTATTTGCAAGAAAAGGGACAGCCCCTTGAGCTTGAAATAGTATCCCATTCAATGCCTAAGTCTAATCCCTGCAGATTTGCCTTATAAACATAACGCCTCAGGCTCCTGTCAGGATAAATATCATCCATCACATTGGAAAGGTCCCTCGGCTTATTATGGATAACAGAGCCGTTATTTCTGTAGGATATGCCAGTAATCTCTGTGAGGGGCTTCTCCTCTAATATATCCCTTACTATCTCCTCACCGTCACCCCTTACAATTATATCAATATCTGGGCAGTCCCTGAAAAACTCGTCAACATTTTCAGTTGCATATCTGCCGCCTATAATTATTTTAATATTTTTAGGGAGGCTGTTTATTAATTCCTTTACCTCTTTTTCCTCATGCCACCAGTTTATGCTTAT
>JACRON010000265.1 GCA_016214425.1 Nitrospirota bacterium | reverse complement strand
GGCGCTATCGCCTCTTATTGCGGCAATGAGCAACGCATTTTGTGGTCAGCGCTGCCATTAGGTATTATATCTTCAAATAACTTGATGCAGACGGATTAAAGGAAACCGGCTTTAAAAAATGGGTTCGGGCAACAGCCCGTATAGATCTGACCATCAACAAACGAGCTTACATAGATATCCACAGCACCAACAGGAAAAGCAATTACCAATTGTAAGATAAAGAAGGCTATAGTAAATATAGCCCTCTGCCGATTTTTTTGCATATACTCCTTCATAGTTCACTTAGTAATAAAGCTTGTGTTGCCATTTTGCTGCAATGATGGTGACCTTTCAAATATCACTGAACCATCATCATTCAGTGTAAATCTATAATCTATTATTTCCAAAGTTGTAACAAGATGTAGCTCGTATTGTCCAGGAGCTATACCTATAATATTGATTGTTGCAGAGGTCGCTTGAGCAGCCACTTCAGTTGAATATAGAGGAAATAAACGAGAAAATCCAGAAACAATCACTGTAGTTTTCTCCGTGAGCGGATTTGAAAATTGCAACTCTAAGGTTACATTTGCCGCATTTGCTCGTTGATACGAAAGCCAAAGAAAAATAAAAATGATAAAGATACTCAGTTTTTTCATGGTTTCTCCTTCCCCTCCAGCTCTATCTCTATCCTTATCCTCTTATCCCCATCAGGCGCTACTGTGCTCGGCGTAAGGCTCTTCTTTGGCTCAATGCGAACTAATGGAGATACATGTATTTTTGTTGATGCTGTTTGTAACAGGTCTGCTCCTCTATATATGTTCACAGTAACTGGATGCTCCCCTGCCTCTGTAAATTGATAATTAAATTGAGATAGTGTTATTAGTTTATTAGACTCATTTGGAGATAGGGTTAGGTTCACGCTGCCTGTGTTTATTATGTTGTTGGACGGCGCCTTTATCTCATGGGTTATTGATATGTCTGCCTGTATATTTGATTGATTGGTTATATAGGCATTCAGTTTAATGTCCTGCGCTGCTGTTACATAAGTATATATTGGCACAATACTTATGCCAAGTGTTGGTATTGCTAATGTAGGCTGTATGGTAAAGGTTATGCTCTCCTCATCCACTACCATGCCTGTTGTTATGTCTATTGCCCTTATTATTATGGTATATGTCCCTGGGGGATAGCTGCCTGTGTCAAAGATTATCTCGCCATTTATTATTGCTACATTATATATGTTGCCAGCAGAGTCTCTGACCTGAATGTCAAATCTCACATTCGGGTCATTTATGTTTATTTTGATTACCATCCTGTTGTAGGCATCATAGGTTGTTGAAAGCTGAAGCTGATTGTTGACAGATTTATATAGCTCTACGCTTTGTATCTGTGATGCCCGAAGACGCTCTGCATCGTATAGGGCACGGAGGCTAAGGGCAGTGGAATAGGCATCCTGATTCCAACTGCCATCTGCACTTTGTGTGGTTAACAGATAGCCTTCTGCCTTTGCCCATGAGATTGGGTCGTATATTGTTCTGACAAGTATCTGATAGACAAGGGCAGTCTCATAGACTGTTGATGAGCCCTGGCCTGAGCTTGCCGAATGGCCAAACCCGCCGTCTGGGTTTTGCTTTGTAAGCAGATAAGCCGTTGCCTTGTTGAGTGCAGTGGCAAGCGAGGCGTTCTGAGGTAGTGTTGCTAATGCCCGTATAACTAAGGCTGTATAGTATATATGGCTTACCCGACCCATAGCAAAACCCCACCCACCATCAGCATTTTGTGCAGAGAGAAGATAATTCACTGCACTATTGATTGCCGTAGTATCTGAACTGTTGGTTACGACTAATCCATGTAATGCAAAAGCAGTGTCAAGAACATCACTGGGATAGCCTGCACGGCCTCCAAAACCACCATCAATATTCTGAGCAGTCAGAATTTCACTCACAGTTTTGGTAATATTCCGACCTGCTTTAGAAAGGATTTGAATCTTTTGACCAAGTTGTGCTGTAGTGGGAAGTGCAAAAAATTCAAGCCAATCAAGTGTAGATTCATACTCGGTCAATGAGACATTGACATATTGTAATGACATGGTTGCCTCAATAGTGTCACGGATATAGGTAGGTGTAAAATCATCCGCAGTAAACTCCTCCTGCAGCGGGTCTGGTGGCGCTTTAAATGCCCAAATCCCCATCCCGTAACGGGCAGACAGAAACCATTGGGTTCCTGAATTAATAGCTTCCGAAGGTGTCTGGGCAAAGGAATCCTTTGAGTAGCTGAACACCAATCCTATCAAAAGCATAGTTAAAATAATTCTATTTCTATGCCATCCGAAAATCATTTTAAAATTCTCTCCCATATCTGAATAGTTCCATAAGGGGTCATTACCACCAATTGCTTCTTGCCGGTATTCTTAATATCTTCAACCAAAAACTTGGTTCCCCGTTTTGTATACGGTGGGCTTACCCACATCGTCAGATACCTTTTCCCATCCCATTTTAAGATGCGGATGTAGTCCTTCACATCTGAATACTCAACCGACTCTTGCCCAATAAGCTCTTTTTTCCCTGTTTCTTCAATCAAGATTATTTCATCAAGACCGTCATCATCTAAGTCTTTTAGATCAAAATAGCCTACGTCCAAGAACTGTTTATGGCGCTGGAAATCAACTACTTCAGATTCAAAACCAGTAAGATTCGGATTAAGTTTGACCTTTTTCAAAAGGAGCATAAAATCGTGTCGTTCTGGATGTGGGATATCCACCCGATGATACCCCCAATACTCCTTAAGACTTTTTCTTTGGGTTGAACGAAGGTAGATGTCTGGTAGATCGTAAAATTCTATACCCATGGGACCGAGAGCAGGAAGTGGTTTTATCCTGTAGCTTTTACTATTTTCATTTGGTTCAAATAGATACCATGACGATTCTCCAAATGCTGTCATTAGCAATGAACTATCAGAAGTCTGATTCAGTCTGTCAATAGGACGAACGATTGGTAGATCCCACCATGCAAATCTTTTAGAACTAACCATTTCCCATTCTATTGGAAATCCCGGCTCAAATCTTCTCACACGCAAGGTTTGTTTGTATTTCTTCTTTTCAATCTCTTCTTCTAAAATAGTCACTATTTTAGGCTTCCCTTTCCCTGAAAAATCTCTAATACCAACAAGGCATTCACGAGGTGGTATCATTTTACTCCAAGCAAAATGTCCATAGTAACAAAAAGGGCTAAGCCATGGTAGCGCCCAACTCCCCACCTTGGATTCTTGAGAAGAACCATATTGCTCATGAATTATATATTTCCCATTGACCCATTCCAAGCCTAAATAAGGTGGTATAGTCTCAACTATAATCCTGTCACCCACTGCCCATGCAACCATTTGTCGCGCCTGGTAGGCCATAAAATATTTATCACGCTCATCACGGGTCTTTGGAATACTCATATCCCATTTCTTTTTCCATTTAAGCTTTAACTCTTTTCCTTCCCACTCCAAAACCAGCATGTTGTAATATTGGCCATTTTCTCCCCACTCCCCCATATGGTCTCCAAACCGCCCAAAATCAGTAACAATCAATTCCTTTACATTATTACGATTAAGGTCAGCAGTAGTCATAAGATAAAAGCGTGTATCAATGAGTTTTGAAGTTTCATGGGTAAGCTTAAACTGCCATGCCCCTTCAGTAAAAGACGGCCATAAGAACAGAATATTCATCAAAAGTACAAAATAGAAGGTTTTTAAGTTTTTATTCATTGACAGCTCCATTTATATTTATGCCCATCTCTATTATTCTTTCCGGGAATAGCAATATGAACTGTGCTTGCCTTTCCTTCATGTAGAGCCTCGCCTTTGCCTCCAATAAGGTAGTCTGCCAAACTCAGGACATCACATTTCCTTGGTGGATTTGGTCCGCCAGTTAGCGTAATATCAGCAGCTACCCCATCGGGGTGATGGCTTCTTGGAGCTCCACCAACACTACTATTCCTCGTCTTAGTTCGGTAACCTGAACCAGCTAATAAGCCATGGTTTGTTGCTTTAAAATAATACATCATGAACTCAATAGTTGTTAAAACAGCATATCCAACTCGCATATATGGCGCCCCGTCTTGTGATTGCCAATCACTGGCTTTTATATATTTGGTAAGCTGCGCTTCAGGCGCATTTTCGTATACATATATTAATGGCCGTGCGAATTCTGGATGGCTAACATCATATTTGTACAGGCAGTTGTCCTTATCAACACTACATGCCTCATAAAAAGTCACAGATGTATAGCAGGTATCATCTTTGGTAAACAGCCAATTATCCTGTCCAGGAAAACAAAGTTTTGGTCTAATTGCTCCAATAATTGAGTTAGAGGCAAAGTCCGATAGCGCTGTTATTACCATATCCGCTATATATGCTGCGTAGACTAATACCGCACCCCCATGCCCTCCCTCAATCCTGTAGTAAGCCTCCCCATTTTCTGGATTCTGCAGGATATAACCCACACCAATCCAGTCGCCTACTGTAAGATTACTTTCTGGAACAATGGCATACCACCCACTGTTAATAACATTCTGAATGTCGGTCTTGACTTGCTCTGAAATCTGGAGGGTCGGTAAAAGAGTGTTAATATTCTGGGCGGTAACCGTATGCACTGGTATGTTTTGGTCATGGGCAAGTTGAATACCCTTTACAGCAGAAAGGGCTTCTGTTTTATACATTTTTTCAGTGGCATTATGCTCAAGATATGATGCATGATTGCCTTCAAGTATCGCATACGGCTTAATACGGTTCAAATCCCCATCTATGGGTATAATAAGGTGGCTGTTTCTATCCATATCAGCAGTAATGCTCACTGGGGTCATCTTTTTGGGTATTCCAAAGAAATATTCCACTTTTGTCGTTAGAAAATACATCATTTCTGACACATCTTTAATATCAATAACACTGGATATCGCCGCCATCTTGCGCTCAGCCATGTTAAGATTCTGATGATAGAGCATAGCAGAAAGATAAAGTACTTCTCCCAGACGGTCATTAAGAGTTATAGGGTCATTTAGATTGATGGTATCCTGAATAGCAGCCAATCTTTGCGCACGGTCTATGATTTCCTGATGAGAGCCACTGCCTGCATAAGCATTAAGTGCAATGGCATAGTATTCCCCTGCTATAATGGTATTTTGCACTATGTCTATATCAGTAGGGCTTTCAAAGTGAAACTCAAGTTTTTGTTCCTGTGCTGCTCCAATAGGATTTCCCTCAGCAATTATCTGCCCGTCCAGCTTAACTTGAGGTTTAAGTTGAATCAGATATGGCGGTGTAGCATACAGACCACCATAGGTGGCAATAGCTGAGGCATCAGCAGAGGTAGCAGGTGCGTAAGACAGGGTTATACGTTTATTAACGAGGGCAGGAAGTGGGGCTGTGTATGTTAAATGGGTGAAGCCAAGGTTATCCAGAATTGTAAGTGTGAACTTCTGGCGAATTGCAGATGGGATAGCGCTATATATAGCATCCACAGAAAGCGCTTTGTATGGTAATTGACCAATAAGAATGCCAAGGTTTTCTGGAACAATCTCAAGGTTTCGGCTTAAGGCATCGGCAACATAATTAGAGGCATTTGCATCTAAGAAGTTTTGAAGCTGGATGCGATAGAAGTCAAGAGGAGATTCTGTGCGTAAGGTAGAGAGATAAGTCATCTGATCAAAGGTTGGAATCCCATTGAGGGATAATGTCTGACTTACAGTCTGGGTTTTAAAACTGGGGTCAATATCTATCCATGTATCCCCTGGCCCAGAAGCTGCTCCTCTGGTATGCAAGAATGACACATAGGCCTGAACCCAAACATGTTGAGTTCGTATGACTGATATTTTTCCACCTGAAATTATCAGGCTCGTGTGTCTGCCCTGAGTATAAAGGAGATCCGCTGCTATATTTGCATCCTCCACCCCAAGCCAGCTCATTGCCTGCTCAATTGGAATCTCCACTGTACCTACAACATAACGAGCCGGTATCCCACTTGCCCGATAGAGGGCAATTAACAACGAAGCCAAATCCCATTCATTGCCGCCATTTTCACGAAGAGTCTGTATCGCTCCTTTAACAGAACCAACATAAGGTTCGTATTTGAAGGTATTACGAACATATTCATAAAGACCAACAGGTGTGTTACCATGTTTAGCAGCCATTTCACGGATTTCCTGAGTTAACGGTGTCTCCAGTGTCTCAGCTAAATCTGCCGGAGATGGTGGCGGTGGTTCTGCAGCATAGACAGAAGGTATTAAAAAATCTCCCAGCTTTTCCAGCCATGATGTTCTAACACGTTTTAACTCTCTAACACGGTTGGGTGGTTTAGAAGCCTTAGGTGGCGTATGCCTTGATGGAGGCTTTGTCTTTTCAAGAAATGTTTTTACCTTCTCAACCTCAACCTTAACCTCTTCCGCTGTCTCTGCCTTTTCTATGTCATCAAGGTTTCTTTTTAAAGTGTTTAGGTTTTCTTCGTATTTCTTTACAAAGTCTTTGTGTCTCTGTTTGATTTCATCTGATAGTCCTTTTATTTTTTCTTCTGTATCTTGAAATTGTTTCCTGATTTCTGCATCATGTCCTTCTATCTCCTGCCTCTTTTGCCTTAAGTTCTCCTTTTCACCTTGAAGCTCTTCATGGGTCTTTATCTTTTTAATTCTTTCTATTGTCTGTGTTATATCTTCTATGTCTCTTTGAAGTTTTTCTTCTGGCTTTTGTGCCTTTAACTCCGAACTCTGAACTCTTAACTCCGAACTGTTAGAAATGGCATGGGCAATTTCAAATATCCCACAGAATGTCCATATAAATAAGGCAAGGACTATGGTTGAAATAACCCTTAATGCACGGTTATTGCGAAATTCCATACCCATCCCCCCACTATATAAGGCTTCTGAAACTATGTTTTATCTCATTATCTTTTGCCATTATATACTACCCCCCCCCGTCTCTTGTCAAGTGTTTTTTTGTTTTATATTTCTCATATTAACTTTTTACAGCAGCCTTTTTCTTCCTGAAATATTCCTGGGCTTTTTTATAAATGTCTTCTACTGTCATCCCTTCAAAAAGCCTCTCCTGAATTTTCAAATAATCCCTTTTCTCATAGGAAATTTGAGAAAGAAATCTTATGGCATCTGCCTCTCCAAGTTCTTTAAAAAGAATTCTGATACCCTTTCTTTTTATCTCTGTATCGCTCGCTATCTTTGGCATTTTATTCCACCGCCATCCTTATAAAAGCAACCTTTATAAAAAGATGATTATATAAAAACGATATCGTATTGCTCCTGATGCAGATTAGGGTCTGCCTTTATAATAATCTTCTTTTTATATCTGTTCTCAAGTTCATCTATGCCCTGCCTCTCCTCATCATACAAAAGATTGGCTACAGATGAATTTACAGTAACCATAATCTTACTGCTGGTTGAAGAGGCCGCTGCCCTTCTTATCTCTCTGAAGATTTCATAGCATATTGTTGTGGGAGACTTTAGATAACTCCTTCCTTCACAATATGAGCATGGTTCGCACAATGCCCGCAGCAGGTCTTCCCTTGTCCTCTTTCTTGACATCTCAACAAGGCCGAGCTCAGATATCTGCAGGATGTTTGTGCGAGCCTTATCATTAGCAAGGGCCTCCTGCAGGGCATTGAAAACCTTTTTGCGGTTCTTCTCCTTTAGCATATCAATAAAATCTATTATAATAATCCCGCCGATGTTTCTAAG
>JACRON010000268.1 GCA_016214425.1 Nitrospirota bacterium | reverse complement strand
TTTTCAATGGCAATTGACAGGAGCGAGTTCCCAAAGATTTTAAAAGGCGGGGAGGTGCCTGCAATCTCATGGATACCAAAGGGGATGCTGGCGTACAATCCGGATATTGGTTTGAAATATAACCCTGCTGAGGCTAAAAGATTATTGGCAGAGGCAGGCTATCCTGATGGCAAGAATTTTCCAAAGGTTACTGTTGTCTTTAATACCAACCCTGAGAATCAGATGGTTGCGGAGAATCTACAGGCGCAGTGGAAGAGGAGCCTGAATGTTACTGTTGAGCTTGATAATCAGGAGTGGAAGGTTTATCTAAAAAGACTAAAGACCGATGCGCCAGCAATTTTTCGGCTCGGCTGGGGCGCTGACTTTCCAGACCCTGATAATTTTATGAACCTCTTTACAACTGATAGCGGAAATAATAATACAAAGTGGTCTAACAAAAAATATGACAAATTGATTGAGCTTGCAGCAGAAGAGATGGATGCTGAGAAAAGGATAAAATTATATAATGAGGCACAGAGGATTTTGTGCGAGATTGATGCGCCAATTATGCCTTTATTTATGTCTGCACAGAATGTGTTAATAAAACCCTATGTAAAGAGCTTTAAGTTGAATTCTATGGATATACTGTATCTAAAAGATGTAAAGATAGAAGGGAGATGAAAGTAACCCCCTTTGTCCCCCTTTACTAAAGGGGGATATAGGGGGATTATGAGTAAGACAGGAATATAATATGATTAAATTTCTAATAAAAAGAATCGCAATCTCCATCCCAGTTCTGCTAATCATCGCCCTTATCTCATTTATCCTCATGTACACAGTCCCCGGAGGGCCTTTTGATAAGGAGAAGAAGCTGCCGCCAGAGATAAAGGCAAATGTAGAGGCAAAGTATCACCTTGATAAGCCGATATATAAACAGTTCGCAATTTATATTTACAATCTTACTCTCGGCGACATGGGGCCGTCTTATAAATATCTTGGAAGGTCTGTAAAAGATATATTAAAAGATACCTTTCCTGTGTCTCTTCAATTAGGCCTGCTTGCTTTTATGATTCCATTATTCATAGGTATACCTCTTGGCATAATTGCAGCAGTATATAAAAATACATTCATAGATAAAATCAGCATGTTTACTGCTGTCCTTGGCATTACAATACCTCATTTTGTGCTTGGTGCATTGCTTATACTAATATTTGCCCATTCCTTAAAGATATTTCCGCCTGCTTTATGGGAGGGATGGTCAAATATGCTTCTGCCAGCAATAACACTCGGCATTGGCCCTACTGCTTATATTGCAAGGCTCACGAGGGCAAGCATCCTTGAGGTCTTGCATAAGGACTTTGTAAGGACAGCATATGCAAAAGGACTGCCTTACAGCAAGATAATATTAAAGCATGTATTAAAGAATGCCCTGACACCGATTATAAGCGTAATGGGGCCGATACTTGCAGGACTTGTTGCAGGCTCATTTGTTGTTGAATATATATTCTCTATTCCCGGCATGGGAAGATATTTTATCACTGCTGTTACTGACAGGGACTATCCATTAATAATGGCAACTACAATGGTATATGCTGTTCTGATTGTTATTGCAAATATTGTTGTGGATGTTCTTTATAAAGTAGTTGATCCGAGGGTGAGATTAGAGTGATTCCCCTCACCCTAACCCTCTCCCGCAAGGGGAGAGGGAATAATTAATTACCCCCTCCCTTGACGGGAGGGGGCAGGGGGAGGGTGGGGATGTCATTTATGTTAAAGGGCTTATTTAATATCTTCAAAAATAGATATCTAACATTACTCAGTGCAGTTATTATCGCCCTCCTCATCCTCTCTGCTATTTCTGCACCTCTAATATCTCCATTTTCCTACGATGCACAGGATACAGCAAATATCTTAAAGACACCTGACAGCAAGCATATCATGGGCACAGATAAATTAGGCAGAGATATTTTCAGTAGGATTTTATATGGCTCACAGATATCATTGTCAGTTGGTATTATTGCAACTTTAATAGCAATGATAATCGGCGTCCTTTATGGCGCTATATCAGGCTATAAAGGAGGAAGGCTTGATAACTATATGATGAGGATTGTTGATATAATCTATGCCCTGCCTGATATTTTGGTGATTATACTCATTACAATAATCATTGGCAGGGGATTCTTAGGCATTGTTTTGGCAATAAGCATTGTAAACTGGGTTGGCATTGCAAGGCTTATGCGCGGGGAGGTATTGAAACTAAAAGAGCAGTTGTTTGTTGAATCTGCAAAGGCAATTGGTGCAGGCCACTGGAGGATAATATTAAGGCATATACTTCCAAATGCACTCGGCCCACTGATTGTAACAATGACATTCCGCATCCCTGCGGCAATCCTCTCTGAATCAACATTGAGTTTTATCGGCCTTGGCCTTGCCCCGCCATTTAGCAGTTGGGGTGTTCTTGCAAATGACGGCTGGACAGCTCTAAGGTTTTACCCCCATCTTTTGATTTTTCCTGCTATAATGATATTTATTACTGTACTGTCATTTAATATCATTGGAGATGCGCTGAAAGATGCAATAGATCCAGAATTAAGAACAGGAGGGGCATAAGGAATAAATAATGGAGCTTGAGTTTTTAAAATCGCTCACTATTATTTTTGGCGTTTCAGCCATTGTGGTATTCATTCTCGGAAGGCTGAATATCCCGTCTATTGTCGGCTTCCTTATAGCTGGTCTGATATTAGGCCCTCATGGCCTTGAGTTAATCAGAAATGTAAAGGATGTTGAGCTTCTTGCAGAGATAGGCGTAATACTGCTTATGTTTACCATCGGCCTTGAGTTTTCATTGAGCAGCCTTCTGATGTCGCGCACTGCTGTATTTGGCGGCGGCCTGCTTCAGGTTTCCACAACTATTGCTGTTGTAGCTATATTGAGCTATTTATTTCTTAGGCAGGATAGCAATGTTGCCATATTTAATGGCTTTCTTGTTTCATTAAGCAGCACTGCCATTGTGATGAAACTGCTTCAGGACAGGGCAGAGATAAATACGCCTCACGGCCGCATGTCTGTTGGCATGCTGATATTTCAGGATCTTTGTGTGATTCCTTTTATGTTATTAATTCCTATCCTTGCAGGGAATGGCGGGAGTATTATTGATGTTGCTTTTATTATGCTCAAGGCATCTGTGGTAATCGGAGCTGTTATATTTGCTGCAAGATGGGTTGTGCCTCACATACTTCATCAGGTTGTCAGCAGCAGGAGCCGCGAGCTTTTTGTTATTACCATAATATTGTTGTGCATCAGCACTGCGCTCCTTACATCCCAATTCGGGCTT
>JACRON010000273.1 GCA_016214425.1 Nitrospirota bacterium | reverse complement strand
TCTGGAAGACTCACACTGGATAAATTGGTTAATGATTATATCCTTTATACAACGCGGCGATGCTTTCCTGTGGTTGAAAATGAACAAGTGAAAGGGATTATTACGCTTCATAATGTAAAGGATGTACCGCGCTATCTCTGGCCAAACAAGACAGTAGAAGATGCAATGATGCCCTTTGACAGGATGAAGAAAGTAAAGTCAACAGACGGGCTATACGATGTCTTAGAAATGATGGCATCAGAGGATATTAATCAACTGCCTGTTGTAGAGGACAGCAGACTCCTCGGCATTGTTGCCAGAGATAACATATTGGCGTTTATACATAACAGGGCAGAGCTGGGGGTATAAAAAACAAAGGCAAAATTAAAAATGCAAAGATTAAAATCATGATTTTTACTTTAACTGGGGGTGTTCTATGAAAAGGATTGCGTTTGCTTTAATTGCTATTATGTCCTTGTCTGTTTCATTTAGTGCCTTTGCTGGAGAAAAGATTATCAGCGGTTTCAAAAATCCTGAGTCTATTGCATACGATCCTGTTAACAATGTCCTTTACATGAGTGAATTTGGCTCTGGGTTGATGCCTGCTGAAAAAGACGGTGCAGGCTATATCAGGAAGCTGTCTCTAAAAGGTGAGACAATAGAAGAAAGGTTTCTCCCTGACCCAAAGACAAAGATGGTTTTAAACAAGCCAAAGGGCATTGCAGTCAAGGCTGATAAATTGTGGGTGACAGACATTGATGTTTTATGGGAATTTAATTTAGATACAAAAGAGGGCAAGAAGATCAGCCTGCAAGGCGCACAGTTCTTAAATGATGTTATTGTAAGGGACGGCACCCTGTATGTAAGCGATACGCAGGGAGACCAGATTTTTCAGATAACGCCAGCAGATTATCTTGCCAGATCACACAGGCCTGAAATTAAGGTTATAGCCAAAGGCAAGGGTCTCTCGCCAAACGGCTTGTGCGGTGAGAAAGGCAACATCTTTGTGGCAGGCTATGACTTTGGCGGCGGCGACAGGGGATTATATTCTGTATCAACAAAGGGAGAGGTTAAAGTGCTCCTTCCTCCCTTTGGACAGATTGACGGCATTGCGCATACAAAGGATGGGCAGACCATCTTTTTCAGCGACTGGAAGACAAAGACACTATATAAAATGAAGGACAAAGGAAAGCCAGAGGCTGTTGCTACAGGCTTTGAAGGCCCAGCAGACTTTGCCTTATGGGAAGACGACAAGGGCATCCATATTGCCATCCCTGATTTGGCAAAGAACGAAATGCGGCTGATTGATATTTCAAAATAAGGGAAACTATGCCTGTCATCAGTACACCAGAAGAACGATTTGCTAATTTATCTGATTTTTCATTTAAGCCACACTATGTTGAAGTTAGTGGTCTGCGTGTCCACTATGTAGACGAAGGCAAAGGAGAAACAGTCCTCTGCCTTCATGGCGAGCCAACATGGTCGTATTTGTATTGCAAGATGATTCCGATTTTATCAGCAAGGCATCGTGTTGTTGCAATGGACTTCATCGGTTTTGGCAGGTCAGACAAGTTTACAGAACAGAGTGAATACTCTTTTAAGATGCACTGCGATACATTGACAGGTTTTATCAAATCGCTATTACTTAATCGGATTACTTTGGTTGTGCAGGACTGGGGTGGCCCGATTGGCCTAAGACTTGTGAGGGAAATGCCTGAAAGGTTTGCACGATTGGTCATAATGAACACATGGTTGCCCACAGGTGATGTGCCTGTGAGTGAAGCATTTCTCAAATGGCGAAGGTTTGTTCAAAATACTCCAGACCTTCCAATCGGTCAGGTGATACGCATGGGTATGATAAATGGCAACTTGCTTGCCCCCGATATCATCGCTGCTTATGAAGCGCCATTTCCAGATGCATCTTATAAGGCAGGTGCAGCAGCATGGCCGCTGCTTGTTCCAATTCACTATGATGATGCTGGCGCTCCTGAAATGCGGCAGACGCGAGAGTTCCTTTCTAAATGGGATAAGCCAACACTTGTGATGTTTTCTGATAAAGACCCGATTACTCATGGTGCAGACAGATTCTTTCGTTCACTTATCCCAGGCGCTAAAAACCAGCCAGAAATTGTGATTAAAGACGCCGGTCACTTTCTACAGGAGGAGAAGGGCGAAGAGATTGCAGGGCATATACTAAAATTTATAGAGCAGACGATATAGAAAAATCAAAGGGCCTCAATCCTTTAATTGAAAGATGGATTTTTTAGGCTTGCATTAACCCTTCTTAAACCGTATAATTTCAGCATGAAGCAGCAGGATATAATCAATATTTTAAAATCACAGATTAAACATGCCTCAATACCATCAGGGATTGAGGCGATTTATCTATATGGCTCTGCTATCAAGGGCAGGCTCAGGAAGGATAGTGATATAGATATTGCAATACTTACATCATACGATGTTGAAGACTCGGAAAGATTAGAATTGATATCAAAGGCAGAGGCTATTTTTACATTACTTTTAAAAAAGATTGGCATTCAATTGGAGGTAAGCATCTTTGACCTGAGAGGTAAATACGCCTCTGTTCAACTCCAGTATAAGGTAATTACAGAGGGGATAGCCTTATACACAAAGGATGTTTCTCAGAGGCTTGAATTTGAGAATGCTATTAAAAGGGAATACTTTGACTTTGAACCTTATCTAAGGTCTTTAAGGAAAAGAAAATATGGAGATATACTACAGAAAGCTTGAGTTGATTGATGATTGCTTAAAGAGGCTTGAAAAGATAAAGAGGTCTAATCCTAATATTGATAAATATAGAAAGTCATGGAAAGATAAGGATTCAACTGAGCGAAACCTTCAGAAAATAATAGAGGCAATTATTGATATTGGCAAGATGCTTATATCCGATAAAAGACTGCATGAGCCGGGAAATAATAGAGAGGTGTTTCTAATACTTCATGAAAATAAACTTTTTCCTTCCAAATATATGTCTTTGATTGACAAGATGATAGGGATGCGGAATATCATTGTTCACAGCTATGACAGGATTGATGATGCCATTGTTTATGGTGTTTTGAAAAAGAGTCTTGACGATATTAAAAGGCTTAGCAGTCATTTTAAGAAGATGCTGTTAAGCAAAAAGTAAGGTGAACATTTTTTTCTAAAAAGCCACTTATGAAAATCCTTATTATTTTAACAGCTTTTATTTTAGCTATGCTCATCACAGGGTGTAGAGATGTAGAATTAAAACCCTTTTCGCCACCGATTGTAAGTGGACAATTAACAAGAATGTATGTATTTAATACAGGAAAGATTCAATTTCCTTATTCTATCTTTTATTCTAAAGAAGAATGGGGAGAAATAAAGAAACTGTTTCCAGATAAGACTAAAGATGAGAAGGTCTGGCTTTCTGTTCCAACATATCTTTTAGAATACTCAGATGGTTCATTCATTGCCATAAATCCTGGACTTCCTTCAATATCAAACCAAAATCCTTCAAAGGCGTTTGGATTTGTCTTCTCAAAATTATTTTCTGTTAAAGTAGATGAGGGAAAGGATTTATATTCGCAGATGCAAGCCCACCATTTGGATATTAGAAAATTAAAGGCAATGATATTTACGCACTTACATATTGGTGACATCAGTGGCTTAATAGAAGTGAAAAAGGTTAGTAATACTATGTTTTACACTGTTAATGAAGAATGGCAGGCTGTGCAAAAGAGTTTTGGTATATTTAAAGGATACAGGTTTGAATATTTCAAGCAAATAGATAAGATATATGGATTAGCATTCAAGACCTCTACTGATTTTTCCCCTTTTTCAGAAGCCTGTAATTTTTTGGGAGACAATAGTATAATTATTTTCAAAACCCCTGGACATTCTCAAGGTCATCTTTCATTTTTAATTCAGGGTAAGGATAAAAGCTATCTTATTCCTGCTGGCGCTGCTAAAAATTTTCCCTCCTTTTCTTATTTGCAGTATTCTTGGTCAGAAGAAAAATCAAAGGAGTCAGTAAATAATTTAAAAGAGTTTAAAGCAAAACATCCTCATGTGAAATTTCTAATGGATCATGACCCCTTTGATTGGGAGATAGACGATTTTTTGGTTATTGATTTTTAATTTCTTGGCAATTTTATACCTTTAAGTATAATACTTAAAGGTATAATCCGGTAATCGTGGTCGTCTCTGACCTGGTGGTACAGTCTTTGTATGGCGGTTCATGAACCGTCCTACGGAGACAGGCGAGATGTCTGTCCCACCAGCCCGACTACTTGATACTGGGCTTTAGCCTGCGAGAAAGAAGGACTTAATATGCTGCCCCACAATCATTTCATAATTTCAGGTCTTGCTGCTGTCCCTGCTGCATGGCCTCTGCTCGTTCCAATTGAGCCTGATGACCCCGGAGTTGCTGAAATGCGGCAGACGCGAGAGTTTCTCTCTAAATGTGAGAAGCCGACACTTGTAATGTTTTCAGATAAAGACCCAATTACTCATGGTGCAGATAAATTCTTCCGGAAACTTATCCCCGGAACAAAAAATCAGCCAGAAATTGTGATTAAAGATGCTGGTCATTTTCTTCAAGAGGAGAAGGGGGAGGAAATCGCCCAGCGCATTATGGAGTTTATGGAAAGTCAGTGATTAGCTCCAGAGCATTACAATCAGCTTTTGCCTTTGGCGAAGCTAAACAGCTTTTAAGATATTGACATAGTGTCATTTTGCCATTATAATATGTAATATTATGACAGAATATTACAATCGTGATATCGGCAGTACAATTATTGACGCCTTGGATGAGATGCCCGTGGTTGTTATTACCGGCATGAGGCAGACTGGCAAGAGCACTTTTTTGCAGAATCAGAAGGGCTTAAAGAACAGGAAATATTTTACATTTGACGATTTTGCGCACCTTGCTGCTGCAAAGGCTGATCCTGATGGATTTGTAAAATCTGGCGAGCCTATAACAATTGATGAGGTGCAGAAATGTCCAGATGTCCTGACAGCCATTAAAAGGCGTGTTGATAAAAGCAGAAAGGCAGGACAATTTCTGCTTTCCGGGTCTGCCAACCTTGCTATGTTAAAAGGCGTTTCAGAGAGCCTTGCAGGCCGGGCAGTTTATTTTACCTTGCATCCGTTTTCCAGAAGAGAGATTAATGGTATGGTTTCAGAGAAGCCTTTTCTTCTTAAGCTCTTTGAGGCTCAGCAAATCCCAAAGCAAATTAACAGTGTCCTGATAAGAGATGAAGATATACTATATGGAGGTATGCCTTCTGTCTGCCTTCAAGAGGTTAAGAGGCGGGCTCTTTGGTTTAAAGGATTTGAGCAGACCTATCTTGAAAGGGATGTAAGAGAATTAAGCAAGATAGGGGATATAATATCCTTCAGACATCTTTTACGCCTTACAGCTCTTAGAACAGGCCAGCTTTTGAGTCCAAGCCAGCTTGGCAGAGATGCAAAATTAAATGCAGCAACCACTTCAAGGCATCTTTCTCTCCTTGAAGCGTCTTTTATTATATACCGTATTAACCCTTATCTGAAAAATAAGGCAAGCAGGCTTATAAAATCTCCAAAGATTTATTTAAGTGATTCCGGCCTTGCATGCTATTTTGCAGGCATTGAGGATATAGGAACAGACCCCCTGAAGGGGGCAATGTTTGAAACATACATCGCGCAAAACATTACAGGAATAATAGATGCAAAATGGCCTGAAGCGCGCTTATACTTCTGGAATGTTCAGGGGAGATATGAGGTTGATTTTATAATAGAGGCTGGCAGAAAGTGTATTGCAGTAGAGGTAAAGGCATCTGCCAGATGGGAGGAGAAAGACCTTTCAGGCATAAAGGCCTTTCTTTCGTCAACACCTAATTGTATTGCTGCAATCCTTGCCTATAATGGCATTGAAGCTGTTAGGCTTGGCGAGCGAATCTGGGCTGTGCCATTGAGCGCAGTGCTGTCATAGTTGCTCTTTTAAGTCTTTAGAATTATAAGTTACCCATTTTTAAATATATGGTAGCCGCAGGCTTTAGCCTGCGAGAAAGAAGGACTTAAAATGCTCCCTCACAATCATTTCATAATTTCCGGTTTTGCCGCTGTTCCTATTGCAGTGCTCTTGTCTCCTGATAAGCCTATTATTGAATGGGCTTTAATCAGCGGACTTTTGTCTGCAGCAATTGACTATGATGTATATATTCTTGTGCTTTTGAAATCAGGAAAAGAGGATAGATTGAAGCCATTCAGAAATCCTTTGGAGATATTTAGAAAGTATAAACTCTTTATGGATACAATCACTGAAACAGGGGTATTAAAGATTGGTTTAAAAACCCATTTAATTATCCC
>JACRON010000145.1 GCA_016214425.1 Nitrospirota bacterium | reverse complement strand
ATGAAACCCTGCAGCTTTTATTGTCTCCATGTATTCGTTTTTCAGTATTGCGCCCGAAACACAGCCAATGTATGCTTCAACAGAGGCCTTTATGGCATCAGGGAGTTCTTTTAATAAAACTATATCAGATATCATCAGCCTTCCTCCTGGTTTCAGTACCCTGTATGTCTCCTGAAAAACCTTTTTCTTATCAGGCACAAGGTTGATGACACAATTTGAGATAACCACACCAACAGAATTATCAGCAGCAGGAATGTTTTCAATCTCTCCCAGTCTAAATTCCACATTCCTGTAACTGTTCTTCTCAGCATTCTCCCTTGCCTTTTCAATCATCTCCGGTGTCATATCTACACCAATTACCCTTCCGTTCTTACCAACCTTAGCGGCTGCAAGAAAACAATCAAGTCCAGCACCTGAACCGAGGTCAAGGACAGTCTCGCCCTCTTTCAATGAAGCAAGGGCAACGGGATTTCCGCAGCCCAGGCCGAGGTTGGCTCCATCAGGAACTGCATTCAGATCTTGCTCGGTATAGCCTATTTTTTTAGTGATATCCCTTGAAGGATCAGTTCCTCCGCAGCAAGAAGTTGCGGGTGCGCAGCAGGAGCCGCCCTGCTTCGCAATACTTGCATAACCCTTTCTCACTTCTTTTTTAATTTCTTCGTATTTCATTTGGAACCTCCTTTTACTTTTATAGACGTTACTATAGTGTACTGTTTTGGTATGCAAAACTCTTCCCTCACATTTTCTTTATCAATCGCAATAAGATTTTTGATCTCAACGATCAGCCCGCACGCCCGTGCTGCGAGTCGGATATTCTGTAAAACCCCGCCCCTTGCCAGCGCCTCGCAGGGGCCCGGGTCAGGGTCTCTTCTTTCCCTGTTCTCCAGAACGACAATGGCAGCAACACCATCTCGCTCTGTAACGATAAACTCAAAGGGCTGGACATTGAAGCCTGTCGGCGCCCAGCGGGCCGCTTCGAGTATATATGACATGTCATCTTCCAAAACCGGCTGTGAATCTCTCTTCGCTCCTTGTCCTCGTATCGCGTCAAGAAGTTGAATGTCTGTCTTTTTAATCGGCTGAGCGTGATACTTGTTGCCGCCGAATTGACCGACATGAACAATATCTTTCAAATTCCTTCTGAAATCAGATCGCTTCGATTCCCTCTCCAAACCATCCGTATAACCGATTCTAAAAAAGTTTACAGCAACATAGTTTTCTAACATTCCCAAAAGTTTCCTCGCCTTATCAGACGCCGTCTTTGTTGCCGTAATCCAGCCCAGGTCTTGATAGCAGAGTCCAAGAGAAGTAGCGGCAAGCCGCAGATTCTGGAGCATGCTGCCTGTGTTTAGAATTGGCGTTATCGCTGTTGAGTTTACGCGCCTGTCCAGAAACACGCCGAAAAGCACAGGATTGCTCATGATATTTCTGCAGTAAGATTTTATCTCGGCATTCATCACACCCAATTTCCCGAACAACGGCCCGAATCGTCTGCCGAGCGCAATACTATAGAAGTACCGCGCAGCTTTAGGAAAGCTACCCAGTCTTATCCCGTCCTGAGCCTCTGCTGAAAATCGGAGCCACTTCGGATATTCCGAGAAGACCCTTCTGAATCGTTCGCCATCCTTCTGAAAATAGTCACCGAAGTCCTCTTTTACGATTCGGGCAAGTCCTGCTTTCACCACTGCATCATCAACCCGCGCCAGCCGCCAGCTTATCGGATCTCCGCTCGGGGAGATATTCGAGACATCCATGAGCATGCTGATAATATCTTCCGGAACCTTTTCCCCAGTAAAGGGTACGCGTACGGTCCTTCGTTTTCGGATTGCTTCAAGAACTTCCATTACCTAAGTCTCCTTTTTCAGTTATAAAATTTCGGCCCTTGTTGGTATCATTTACCAAGCACCTCTTTCATTACAGGACCGAGGCGGTCCTTTACAATCTCGGTAAGCTCCTCAACCTTAATTAAAGAAATGCAGCATATTCTCCCTTCTTTCTCCCAGCTCACAACAGCCAGCTTATTACCTGCACGGATCTTTGCCTTATCCCTTACCTCTTTAGGAAGCACAATCTGCCCTCTCTCGTCTATGCTTATTACTGATTCAACCCTGCAGCAAGCCCCGGATGAGTAACCTGAAATTCTTCACCTGTCGCAAGAAAGTAATCCTTTAGATCATTTTCCTGCGTCATCCACAAAAGTCCGCTTATACAGAAAATTTTAGTTCCCCTGCCACCTTCTATTCTTAGGAGAGAGCCGTCGTGCATAAGAATCTTTATGGTATCATTATGAATTGCTTCAATTTTGCCTGAAAACCTCTGGCCGGGTTGAATATGATTCAAATTCCTTTTCATATTAACATTGTGCTGAAAAACAGAATGAAATAACAGATGTAATATGATAAAATTGTTGCCATAACAGTTTTAATTTTAGCAAACTGTTATGGTGTTAAAAATATAAAATTGTATCTTAAAATTGCACAGCTTTCAGGTTAAGATTGTGTTATGGAAAACAAGAGATATACACTTTATGAAAAAGTGGCTGAGGATATCTCTCACCTTGTAAATCAGGGGACATTCAGGGTGGGAGACCGCATCCCATCTGTAAGAAAACTCAGCCAGCAGATGAATATCAGCATCACAACAGTGCTTGAGGCATACCGCCTTCTTGAAGACCGCGGATTGATTGAGTGCCGTCCTCAGTCAGGCTATTATGTGCGGCCATCCTTTAGCAATACAACCCAACCTGCGATATCAAAACCTCATGCAAGACCGACAAAAGTAAATATAAATGAGCTTGCTATGATGGTGCATAAAAACACACGCAATCCTGAGCTTATCCAGCTTAGCGCAGCAATACCCAATCCAGAACTCCTGCCAGTTGACAGGATTAACCGCACGCTTTCAGCAATCACTCGGCGATACAGGATACAAAATATTTCCTATGAATTTACTCCGGGCTCTAAGGCCCTGCGCGTTCAGATTGCGAGGCGTGCACTTGCATCAGGATATTCATTAACACCTGATGATCTTATCATAACCTCAGGCTGTCAGGAGGCTATAATGCTTGCCTTAAGGGTTATCTGCAGGCAAGGCGATACTGTTGCCATTGAGTCGCCGACATATTACAACTTTTTGCAGGCCATTGAGATGCTCGGCCTCCGCGCACTGGAAATACCAACCCATCCACAGCATGGGGCCAGCATAGATGCGCTTCGTTACGCAATTGAACACAATACAATTAGCGCATGCCTGTTTATCCCAAGCTTCCACAATCCACTTGGAAGCTGTATGCCTGATGAAAAGAAGAAAGAGCTTGTTGAGATGCTGTCAGAATATGATATCCCTCTTATTGAAGATGATATCTATGGAGACATCTCATTTTCTTATCAGAGACCAAAGGCTGCAAAGGCATTTGACAAGAAAGGCAATGTAATACTCTGCTCCTCCTTTTCAAAGACCGTTGCCCCTGGCTATCGTGTTGGATGGGTTGTCCCCGGAAGATTTAAGGCAGAAGTTGAAAGGCTCAAATCTATAAGCAGCATTGCCACTGCTACGCCAACTCAATTGGCAATTGCAGAGTTCCTTGCAAATGAAGGATATGACCATCACCTTAGAAAGATACGCAAGATGTATGCAAAAAACACAGTTTCAATGGCAGAGGCTGTCAGCAGACTCTTTCCGGAAGGAACTAAGGTAACAAGGCCTGCAGGCGGGCATGTGCTGTGGGTTGAACTTCCAAAGTGTGTGGACTCACTCAAGCTTTATGAAATAGCGCTCAATGCCGGGATAACAATTGCGCCAGGTATGATATTTTCATCCCAGCAGAGGTATCGCAACTTCATCCGCCTGAACGCTGCTATGTGGAATGACAAAATAAAGGAGGCGATTGCCACGCTCGGCAGGCTTGTTAAGGGCGTTACTTTGCAGCACTAATCTTTTTTTGAACAGACTTGCCTAATAATTCTTTTAATGCATCCGAGGCAATCCATTTAGCAGGTTTTGAATCTATCTTTTCAATCTCTTTTGCTGTTTCTATCGCCTTTTTATTCAATCTGAGATTTCTTTTTCCAATCTGCCTCAATGCCCAGTTGACTGCCTTTTTAACAAAGTTCCTGTTATCAGAAGCCCCTCTTTTTATAACAGGCAGAAATTTCAAAAATGCCTCATCCTTTGTCTCTTTGTCATGGACAGATAGTTCAGCCATCATAACAAACCCTGCCCGCTTGACAAACTCTTCCTCTCGCTTGCTCCACTCCATTGCCTTTTCATAGGCAAAAGGAGTCTTATCAAATAGATTGCCACAAACCTGATCGCATACATCCCAGGAATTAAAATCCCTTACCCAATCCTCCATCTGTTTTTCAGTCACCATTTCCAGCTCATCAATCATGCCTGCGAGTATTCTCGCCTCATGTATGCCCGATGCCCAGAGCCTTTGGGCAAGAAGGTGATCTTTACCACCCTGTTTTGCAATCTTTCTTAAATTAGGGATGGAGACACCATAGGTATTGTTTGGATTAATCCCAAACCTTGCCATGCCTGCAACTGCTTCTGGATTGGAGAGGTATTTGAGTTTTTTAAGAATATTGGTGTAATTCATTAGTAAGCATTCAAAACTTTAGTTTATGTTTTCTACCGAGGTTTTTACATTCCCACCATGGGATATCTAAAACAGCCCCTCTAAAGACATACAACTCACAAAGGTCTACTTTGGGGTAGATGATATGAAGTTGTTTAAAAAGTTTCTCTGGATTTGCCTTTTTCATTTGCTCAGGTGTTTTAATTCCAAGGGCATAAAGCTTCTCTGCCATTTTAGGACCGATATTCCGAAGTGTTTGCAGTTGCTTGATGGATTCAAGTTTTTTGTCTTGGTTGCTCATTTTCTCACCCCCTCACCCCAGCCCTCTCCCGCAAGGGGAGAGGGAGATAGAGAAAGCCTCCCTCTAAAGTGATATTACATCGTCTTCCATATTTCCCCTCCCTTGATGGGGGGTGAAGGGGAGGGTGTATCTGCTAATTCAAGTTGTTGCCAGAGGATATATATCAAAACTTACTGGCACGATGTTTAACCACTGAGTCATAAGCTCGTGGAGATCATCATTTGAAGTTACATCAAAGATTACGACAGATCCCCTGCCAACTCTTGGATAAAAGCAGACTACTTTCTTCTTTGATTTTAAATCATCAATCCAGCGTCTAAATTTCAATCTTGCATTTTTAACATCTTTTGGTTTAGAAGGATGTGGATTACTTATCGCTAAAAATAACATAGTTTAGATGCCTCTCTTTTATATCGCAATGTCATCCCTACTCCTCAATCGCCCCTCCCAATACCTTAAGGTGCTTGCGGAATGTGTAGGAAGGGTCAGCAGCCCTTTTAGTCAGATATTCGTCAAACCGAAGCTGCTCACGAAGTTTCTTACCACTCTTTATTGCCTCTGCCTGTTTTCGTTCTGTCTGATAGATTGCGCTGGCTGTAGAAAGAAGTTCCTCTATCTTTTGCTCTGGGACAAAAAGAACACCATCATCATCAGCAAAGACAATATCATCTTTTGTTGCCTCAAAATTGTCAAAGCGTGCCGAGTTGAGTGCATTGGGATGACGTTCATCAAGCCTCTGAGGACCTGAGGGGCATGTGCCATAACTGAAGATAGGGAAGCCAATTTGTATAAGTTCCGCTGTATCACGATGACAGCCCCAGACAATTATTCCAGAAAGTCCACTGACTTTGGCCTCAAGGGTCGTTAAATCTCCAATGCAGCCCTCGTCTGTTCTCCCGTCATTATCAATAACAAGGATACCGCCATCTTTTACATTTCCCATTGCCTCAAGAAAAATATCAACGCTCCCATAGTGCCGCACTGGCAGAACACTACCTGCAAGGCGGCTTCCTGTTATCAATGGACGAATGTTAGGCGGAACGATACGAATGGGTAGTTTCAATCGCAGACAGGCATCGGCAATGAGTGGAGTGGAGAGTTCAGAGAAGGCGCTGCTTATGTCCCGGTTGTTCATAAAGCCCTCCTGTTTGTAGGTGTATGATACAGGAGTTCAAGGGTCAAATCAAGAAAATTACATAAGTATTCAGTAGGACTTAGAACTCTATAATCTCCAACTCATTCTCTTTCAGGTTATTTGCAAGTATAGGTAGTTATAATTCTATAAACTCTTTCGGCGCAAAATTTGTAGTCATTGTCCAGACCATAGCTACGCCCTTCTTCATCCGGTAAACAGCTAAAAATTCGTATCCCATCTGGTCAACCCATGGTTTTAAAAATTCACGCTTTTGTACTATCTCCTTCTTTAGTTCAAGGTCTTCTGTAAGTTCAACGGTTCCATTGACTCTTATCTGAATAAGATTCCCAAAGTTGCCATTATTAAAGCACATCTCTACATGCGGATTTTCGGTTAATTGTTTGTGCAAGTCTTTCATCTTTCCCGTATGGAATATTATCCCGTTTTCATCTGCTTTATATAGAAGCAAACCACGGACATGAGGCTTATTTCCTTCAACAGTTGCCAAGTGAAATGCTGGATTGGCATTCAGAATCTCAAATATTTCATTTTTGTTCATATCAATCTCCCATAAATAGATTTTAGCTGATTATATAAAATGTCAAAGGCCTAATCTTTCAATATCCTATTATCTTTTTTAGAAATACTGCCCTTTTTCAGGCCTTTCTGGTATTCAGATGGGGAAATCTTATATCTCTTATAAAAGCAAGCCGAAAGATAAGCCGAACTGTTAAATCCACACTCAAGGGCAATTTCTGTGATGGATTTATCCCCTGCCATCAAAAATTTCTTAGCCCTTTCTATGCGTATCTGACTCAAATAATCTATCGGGGTCTTCCTGATCTCTTTTTTGAATACACGGGAGAAGTGCGAAGAGGACATATTGGCGATTCTTGCCATTTCCTCAACAGTTATCTTTTCCCCAAGGTGAGAGTGGAGATATTCTATGACCCTGTCAATCTCCATACGGGAGGATATCCTGTCATTTTTATGCACAAAATTGAAAATGCTCCTTATTATTGAATGACATATCTCAAGGCTAAGGGCATTTAAAACCGTCTCTGAACCAGCCATCTTATTATCTGCCTCAATCATAAATTTTTTGAGGAGTGATAGGAGGTCTTGTGCCATATCATAGGATTCGCCGCGGAAGATAGCGGCCTGTGTTACAGGATACTGGCATATTTGACCTTCAAGGAATTCCTTGTCTATTAAAATGACTATATAGCGAGGTGGCGAGTCAGAGGATAGTTCATGGTGAAGAATATTAGGCGACATGGCAAATATTTTCCCATACATTGGCGTTATTATCTTTCCGTCTATCTTTATAGAAGTCTGGTCATTAAAGGGCAGGGCAAACATATATGAAGGATGGCTATGCAATGGCGTCAGGGCATAGTAACATGGTCCACCTACAGGCATGAACAGGCCGATATTTTCTGCAACAAAAGAATCAACATAACGGAGCTGATCTTTAGTGATTTCACCAACAAGTTTACGGATTTTATAAAGTTCGTCTTTCATGCTTTTAACTTTTGGAAATAGATTCTTCCAACTCCTTAGCTCTCATTAATAAAACCCCGATATTCCGCATTTCCTTTCTGCCTTGTTCATATAAGCCTGAAACAGCATCCTCAACAAGGGCAATCCGAAAATCCCGCTCACTGGCTTCATAGTATAAGCCTGAAACAGCATCCTCAACAAGGGCAATCCGAAAATCCCGCTCACTGGCTTCATAGATAGAAGTTCTTGGGCAATTAGGAAAGTTGCAGCCTGTGAAGGCTAAGGATGACACACCAAGTTTATGAAGATAATCTTCTAATGGCGTCTTATAAAATGCTCCCCAACGTGGTTTGTAGATGACTGCTTCTTTTGTGCCTATATGCTGAATGCCTCCAGATAGAAGTAAATCAGTATCAAGCCGAATATCAGGTTCAGGCAATAGTTCGCTTGCCAGCTCGCAGCCAGTGCTACCCGGACATAGTGGCACTCCGCCACTTTCAACAAGGCTTCTACGACATAAATCAACATTGCTTCCATCCTTTTTGTAGAGTCTCACGATGTGGATGATTGGCATCCCGACTTTGCGGAATACATGGGTAAGGCGTTTCATATTAGGCAATATGGCAGATGTCCCCGAAATTTCGAAAGGCTGTCCATCTAATGTATCTCGTTGTGTGTCTATTGTAATCAGGGCAATGGAAGAAAAATCTGGGTTGGTGTGCTTATCCATGATTGCCTCTGCTCAAAACTTAATTAATCCAAGGCTTATTTCAATAGCCTTGTCAACCTTCTTTATGCTTTCAGAAAAAATTGTTCCGAGTCTTTTGCCTAATCTTTTCTTATCAATTGTTCTAATCTGGTTCAGAAGAACAATGGAGTCTTTTTGTAATCCTCCCTCTCCTGCCTTTAAAAAGACCTCGTAAGGAAAAATCTCTCTCACAGTAGATGTAATAGCAGCCACAATAGTTGCCTGAGAGTGCATATTGCCAATATCATTTTGAATTATAAGGGCTGGACGGTTCTTTTTTATTTCTACTCCAATAGTAGGATCAAAATTTACATAATAAACCTCACCTCTTTTTGGAAAGACCACCTGATTTCCTCCTGTAGGGCTTGTTTTTTGATTCTTTAACTCCTATAAACTTTTCAGCCTCTTCTTCAAGTGTACGCCATTCTTCTGCAATTGCGGCATCTATATCTGCATTCGCTTTATAACCCTTAATCATTTCCTCACGCAGTCTTTTCTTCTTTTCTTCTTCAAGTCTCTCCTGCAATGCCCTAACAATATATTCACTTCGTTTCCGTTCAGGCACTAAATTTTGCAGCTCTTTAAGTATTGAATCAGGGATTGAAATGCCAATCCTTTTGATTGCTGTAAAAGACATAATTAAACCTCACGCCCCTATTATTATCCAATTATATGCATAATTATAACACATAATATTAGTATGTCAAATAGTATGTATTATTCATGCTGGCTATGATAATACCTTCTATTTTAAGTCCGCCTTCGGTCTAACCATGACATCCCCTTTTGCAAAATTAACAACTTATTAATGGTCTCATAATTGAACCAACATTATTAAGAAAATCTCCCCTTGCCCCTCTTTTCCAAAGAGGGGAATTATTCCTCCCTTTGGAAAAGGGAGGTTGGGAGGGATTTTATAATCAATGTTTACACTATTTTGAGACTTTTAATTAATCATTAAATAGTTCCGCTTGAGCGTTATCGGGTGGATACTATTTTGCATCAATAAACAGCAATAAGTGCAGCCTTTTCACTAAAAAAACTGATAATATTGCAACCCCAATTTCAATAAGTGTCAATGCCTTTTTCATAGTTGTCATGGTGTGTGGACTTTTTACCAATGTATCGGCTATTTCTTTCCCCAAACATAAGTGTAAACCTCAACAAGCTCCCCTGCCCCATTCTCTACATCGCTAATCATATCTTTTATTCCTTTATTAAAACACTCTTGCGAAACCAGCCTTAATGCAGAATATGCCTTATTCTTGTATTTTTCCAAATCCTCTGTAGTTAGTAAACGCTTATATTCTGTATGCTTAACCTGCATATCTTTAAAACCAGCGCTTTTCATTTCTTTAATAATTGAATCCATTGAAGGATACCTTCTCAATTCTATTTCAATAGATTCTAAAAAATATTTTGACATTGTCCTGTTACGGATATCATCTTCAGAATCAGTAACTGTTAAAACAATTCCATCATTATCAAGCACTCTGTTCAATTCATTAAAGCAATGCATTAAATCCTTTACATAGTGAATCACATTTATTGAAAAAACAAAATCGAAAAACTTGTCGCTATAAGGAAAAGCATTTTCTATGTCCGATACCTCCAAGAGGAGACCCGGATGTTTTGATGCACCCTCATTAATCATTTGAAATGAATTATCAAATCCATAGGCTTCGCAGCCATTCCATTGCTCGTGTAAACAATATAAGTGATCTGCTGTGCCGCATCCTATCTCAAGTATTTTTTTAATTTTTGAAGCAGGCGTATTTTCAATGATATGAGCAATAATAGTCGGGCTTACACTTCTATATCTTAAATAATCTTTTGCAATCTCATTATAATTGATTTTGCTTTTCATCTTTGCATCACCCTGCTAACGGCTTTCGTGCGCCTATGACTGCTTCTCCCAAGTCCTGCCAGTAAAACTCTATCTTCTCAAAACCGCATTGCTGTAATGTATTGATGTGAAATTGTCTTGGCTGACCGTCGTCATTTCCTTCCCAGATATTTCTCTCACCTCGCAATGTCTGCGAATCTGGCTTGCCCAGTTCAGTTGCCAAACTCTGCCAGAAACCATCCCAGTCATCAGCCCCTGTCTCACGAAATGCTGTCTGTTGATGCTTTTGTAACATCTGACGATAGTGAGCCTGCGTCTCTGAATTGTCGCTTGCAATATGGTCAGAACTCAGGAACCAGCCGCCTAATTTTAATACTTGGTAGATATTCTGATAGACTTGCGTAAGGTGCTCAGGACTCAGCCAGTGAAGCGTAGTAGCTGATAAAACCAAATCAAATGTGTCCTTATAAGCCATCCACCAATCAGGCTGACGGATGTCAGCCTCCAGAAACTGAAGGCGTTCAGTCGTCTTCTTGGGTATCTGTTGTCCTATCGCAAGCAGTACAGAGTTGGCATCAACTGCAAGAATGTAGGCATTTGGATAATGCTGAAGGGCATGGAAGGCCAGCGAGCCAGGACCGCAGCCTAAGTCAAGAATCTGCACATTCCCATCATGCGGTAG
>JACRON010000190.1 GCA_016214425.1 Nitrospirota bacterium | reverse complement strand
CAGTCCCTTCGCCAACTATCAGGCCATTCCTCCTTTTATCAAATGGCCGGAATACCTCCTCTTTCTTATCTCGCGGAGAAGGCACGTCAAGTGTGCAATACGCATGGAACAAGATAGAGTTTAACTCATCCACACCGCCGGCAATAACTGCATCTGCGCGATTGTCCATGATAAGCCTTGCTGCGTAGCATATAGCTGCCTCTGCAGATATCTCCTTTTGTATAAATGTAGAATTAGGGCCCTTTATCTTTAATTCAAATGATATCTGGCTTGCAGCAGTGTTCGGGACAGTGATTGGAAAGAGCATAGGATTTGTGGCATTTGGTCCATTTTTTAATAGTCCCACATAAAACTCCTCTGTTGGCGCTGTGCCTCCGTAGGCTGTGCCAATTACAATGCCAGCCCTTTCAGAGTTCTCTGGTGTAATAAGCAGACCAGAATCCTTTATTGCCTGCATGGCGCTAACAATGGCAAGCTGAGATACCTTATCCATCCTCCTGATTTTCATCGGGTCAATGAACTTCTCTGGAGAAAAGTTTTCAACCATCCCTCCAAGCTTTGAAGGATAATTTGTAGTATCAAAGGCTGTTATCGGTTTTATACCTGATCTGCCTTCAATACACGCCTTATAGAATGCCTCTGCATCATTGCCTGCAGACGTTATTGCGCCAATGCCTGTAATAACGACTCTATTTATCTTCATTTAAAAAATCCTCTTTTTCACCCTCCCCCTCATCAAGGGAGGGAGATATTATTAATTCCTTCCTCATTACAGAAAAAACAATTCCCTCTCCCCTTGCGGGAGAGGGTTAGGGTGAGGGGTAATCTTTTCAGTCATTTGCATTTCTTCATCACAACCGTCGTATTATTCCCGCCAAAGGCAAGGGAATTTGATATTGCAATATTTACCTCTTTATTTCTTGCTTTATTTGGGACATAGTCTAAGTCGCAGTTTGGATCAGGGGTAGAATAATTTATTGTAGGCGGTATAATGCCATTATAAATTGTCAAGGCAGTTGCAGCAGCCTCAATGCCTCCTGCTGCGCCAAGGCAGTGTCCGATCATGGATTTAATAGAGCTTATCGGAATCTTATATGCATATTCTCCAAAGACTGTTTTAATTGCCCTTGTCTCTGCAATGTCATTATGATAAGTTGCAGTACCATGGGCATTGATATAATCCACATCTAATGGAGAGACACTGGCATCAAGAAGCGCTGCCTTAATAGTCCTTGCCGCTCCATTGCCAGATGAATCAGGCGCTGTCATGTGATAAGCGTCGCAGGCAATCCCATATCCTGACATCTCTGCATATATCTTAGCGCCCCTCTTTTTTGCATAATTAATGTCTTCTAATATTAAAATTGCCGCTGCCTCACCGAGTGAAAGGCCTTTGCGGTTTGCATCAAAGGGCTTGCATTTGTCAGGGTCAACTGCGCGGAGTGAGTTAAAACCTGCGTATGTAAGCTTGCACATTGCATCGCTCCCGCCTGTGATTACAATATCAGCCTCATTGTGTCGTATCATGTCCATGGCATAGCCAATAGATGTGGAGCTTGATGAGCAGGCAGTTGCAATTGTAGCACGCGGGCCGTTTACTCCAAATTCTAATGCTATATAATCTGTTGTAACGGATGGAGAGTAAGGGATAAGAAGCGAGGGCCTCGGTTTTTTGCCATGATAAAGCCCCTTTCTATACTCTTCAACAGAGCGCATACCGCCGGCGCCGCCGCCGAGTATTACGCCAATACGGCTTTTATCTGCCTTATTTAAATCAAGCAGTGAGTCTCCTACTGCTTCTCGCGCTGCAGCAACCCCTATTAAATCACAGCGGGACATCCTCTGGATGTCCCGCTTGTCAAAATAGTCCTCTGACATCAAAGAGGTCAATTTCTGTAATCCCGCATCTGCCATTAATCAGACCATTCCAGAACTCCTCTTTATTCAAACCGAGCGCAGAGATAACGCCAATCCCTGTTATTACTGCCTGTCTTCTTTTATTTTCAACCATCTTTTAAAATTGCCTGAAAAGCACTCACTAATAAACTCAAAATACGAAGCACTAAATCCTAAACAATTTTAAAATTATAAATTCAAATGTTCTAAATCATTTTTATATTTTGTATTTTGAACATTTGAGTTTGTTTAGAATTTAGATATTAGGATTTCGAATTTTTTAATGCGCTGCCTTCTTTGCCTCCCTTTCATGCACAGCAGCAGCCACCATCTCTCTCGGTATCCGCGGTTTTAGCTCCTCTATCACAGGCTCATTCTTTCCTTCTGTGATTTTTACCATCCTGTTTGCTGGTATATCCTTAAACACCTGCTTTGCGCCTGATGGCCACAACACCTCTAATGAATCTACCTTATCAGCCTTGCCGAGGCCGAAGAATTGTGTGAGTGTAGACATGGAGAGGAAGCCAGAGCCAGCGTATACCTCTCTTATCTGCGTCTTGCCTGCTGATGTAATCTTAATCTTTGCGCCTATTGCATCGTGGTTGCTTTTTGTGCCTGCAAGCCTTACATTCAGATAATTATTGCCAGAAATATTTGCATTGCAATAAAGGGCTGCCTTCATACGATAATTTCTTATCAATATATCAGGATAACCGTCGCTGTCAAAATCTATTAAAGCAACACCTCTTCCGTCCTCTAACCTGTCTGCGCCAACTGCATTGGCAATGTCTGTAAAAGTGCCGTTGCCATTATTCCTGAAAAGTTTTTTATGCTCATACCCGTTTAATGACGCATCGCCTATATCAAAGTCCTTTGTCCTCTTTTGATAATCACTAAAGTCTCGACCGAAACTTTTAAAGTAGGGCACTCAGAGGTCGTCCTTTCGCTTGCCTGACAAAAAGCCATTGGCAGCATATATGTCCTGATGCCCGTCTGCATCATAGTCAACAAATATTCCGCCCCATGACCACTCGCCGTCCCATGCCTTCGCCTCGTATGCAACATTTGTGAATGTGCCGTCGCCGTTATTTTTAAACAGGGCATTTCCATTTGTCGTATTCTTCATCCGTGTCATTATAGCGCTGCGAAAGAATCTGCCGATGAATGGCAATTCATAATCAGGGTCATCAAAGAGCCAGCGTGAATTTGAATACATATTTGAAAAGTATAAGTCAGGAAGCCCATCATTATTATAATCGCCCCAGCTAACACCCATACCATAGCCTATATTAGAGACACCCGCTTTCTTGGTAACATCTGTAAAAGTTCCATCCCCATTATTTTTATATAGCACCTTTTCACCAAAGTCATTTGCTACCGCAAGGTCAGGGTAATTATCATTATTATAATCAGCGAAACCGCAGGCAAGACTCCAGCCCTTATCGCCCACACCTGCCTTTTTTGTAATATCTGTGAATGTCCCATCCCCATTGTTGCGATAAAGGATATTAGACTCGGCATTCTTGGACTTCCATGGATATGTTGGGAAGACCTTTTTGATATCGCCATTATTTACAACATAGAGGTCTAAATTGCCGTCCCTGTCAATGTCT
>JACRON010000264.1 GCA_016214425.1 Nitrospirota bacterium | reverse complement strand
TTGAAGAGATGAACAGGGTTTTAAATCCAAGAAATTTGCCGTGGTTTGAGGGTGTGGCAAAGGACGGAAGGGGTGTCTTTGATACATTAAAGGAGATTGCAAAGCAGGTGTTGATGGAGCTGAAAAAAGCAGGAAAATAATTCCGATTCAAATACTTGCAATTTTTAATAATCCGTGATATATTTTTATAAAAAGGAGAGGAACGAATGAAACAGGTAATATTTCAGGAAAATGATGTAGAAAAAGGTTATTCTTTATTATTGCATAAAGGAACAGTTATATACACAGGTAAGAAAGGAAGGTATATAGTGCAAGAAGAAAGTATTGATGCACTCAAAGAGGCAAATGTAAAGTTTAATATAAAGCAGATAACAAGAGAAAAAAACGGCAAATAAAGTGGCACACTATGTAAAATTCGAGGTCTATTTACCAACAAAATTTTGGGATTCTACAGGGTTAGAAAAAACTATTTCTGATAGTGAAATAGATGATTTTTGTGAGGATATACTTAAAAAATTTAAAGGCTATACCGAATCTAATCCTGTTAGCGCCCCGCCTTATAAAGGCTATTGGGCATCAAAAGGTGTTACTTATGAAGATTATCCTATTTTTATTTTTACTCTGGTTAAACTTGAACATGAAAGTAATGCTAAAAAATTCTTTAAAGAGTGGAAGCAAAAACTTGAAGGAAGACTGAATCAAGAGCTTCTCTTAATTTCTTTTTATCCTATTCAAATTCTTGGCGAATTATAATAAGATATAAATATCATAATATTTTCTCTTGACGATGCCCTTCGGATAGATTAAAATAACCTAAATTCAAAACAACTTATACTCCCCGGTAGCTCAGTCGGTAGAGCAGGTGGCTGTAAAGTTTTTGCAGCTTCCACGGGAAACCGTGGTTGCAAAATCGGGTGAATTCAGGGAAGCCTAAAACCTGAAATGGCATGGTAATCCTGAGCGAAGTCCGCTGAATGGGAAAGAAGTAGGTGGAAACGTGCAGAGACTATGAGGTGAGGAGCCCAACCAATAAACCTCTATAGCGCCCGACACCCTAACTTTATCGCGAATGGTAAAGAGGGTGATGAGATAGTCCAAGCCTTATGGAAACATAAGGGACACTTGTAACCACCTTGTCGCTGGTTCGAGTCCGGCCCGGGGAGCCAATTTGCACCACTCGAACTGGGGACTTTCGTGATTTAAAGCGGAAGTCCTTTGTTCTTTTTGAGGCTTTTTATACCCGCCCCTCCCGACTCCATTTGGAAGAACGGAATTTTTAAAAACGCCAAAATCAGTTGAATAATAAAGATTTATTTGAATGTCGGATTTTGAATAAATAATATTTTTGATGAATTTTTTCGCCCGCAGATTCTTTTCAATTCCCTTTCTTTGAGAGATGCCTTTTACAAAAAGTTGAAGGTTTGCCCGAAGATATCAGGGGATATTTTCGAGGACTCGGAGCATACTTGCAAAGGTTCGGGTCCCATGCGGTCGCCCGATGAGGTATTATTCAGCCTGAATATCAAACTATCAATATAATGCTTATCAAGCGATATTCTTTCTAGATTTTCAAAGACATAATCTTCTAACCGGTTAGCACTGACTTGTCTTGTCTCACAACTGTCCCAATCTCTTTTGAATGTTTTGGTACAACGGTAATAATAATACCGGTTGATCTTTCCTTGCTTCTTTTTGTTTGTATGGCAAGGTGTCATAAATGAATCACACTCTTTGCATTGCACCAGACTGGCTAAGGGATAATTTTTGTACACTCTCAGAGTTCGTCTTTTGCTCTTGTGTTCCACTTGGGCTAAGTTAAACATTTCCTCTGAGATGATTGGTTGATGCAGTCCTTGAGAGAACTTGCCAGCGTATCTAATCTTTCCTGTATAAATTGGATTTCTCAAGATATGTGAGATTGCACTTTTTGAGAAAAGTTGCCCTTCTTTATTTCTAATATCTTTGCCTTTCAGTTCACCATAAATTTTAGAAATAGAACGAGAGGTAACATATCGTTCAAAAATATCTTTGACGATGTGTGCTTTTTTTATCAGTGATTAATTTCTTATTTTCTGATTTATAGCCAAAAATAAGGGAAAGCAACTTAAAAACGCTGATATTACCAGTAGCACTTAGATTGATCTCTTCACGGGCATTGAATCTCCAATTCTGTCTCCAGCTTTATCGGATTTGTGAGACAAAAGACGACTGGACATCTCTCCTTAGCCAATTGCTCAATCCTTCTTATTTCATGTTCTGGCGCATCGCTTTTCACAATAGCGGTTATCTTAACCCCTTCTACAGGTGGATTGCTGCTCAATCCAAGAACCCTTGAGAAATCTATCCTGTTTTCTGCGATAATCTTGAGTCCATCAAGGGGAAAGTCTTCCGTCGCTGCCACCGTAGCAAAGGTGGCTGCATAACATGATGCCAATCCAAAAAGGCAATAATGCATAGGTCCGGGCCTGGTTCCGCTTCCACCGAGGAATGTTGGCTGGGTCATCTCAAAGTTCATCTTCCCTTTTTCAAAAACGATTTCTGCTTCAAACTGCGGGCCATCGCCTTCATCTATATTCCATGTCCCCTCTATCTTAGTAATCCTTTTTGCTTCATCAGGATTCTTCTTTACATTTTCAATTGTATCTCGAAGTTTTTTAAGCGCTACTCTATAAATCATACACGTCCTCCTTCCGGTGATTTTTTATCTCTGTTAAATCCTGCTTTCATGGCCTTATTTCGTATCTCGTCGCTGTAAAAAAGACGAGAAATGAAATCCGCATACTTTATTCCATCGGGTGTCAACCTTATAGTCGTGTCACTGATGCCGACCATTCTAAGCTCTTTCAATGCCTGAAGCAGATTTCCGAACATCTCTTCAGGGACCATCCCGAATTGTTTCTTAAAGCCTGTTTTATCAACAGCGGCTAATTTTAATCCTAAAACCATATAATGATATTTTTCTTCTTCCGGGGAGATGAAAACTCCTCTGGCTATCGGTAGAAAATCCTTATCAATAGCATTGGAATAGGCTTCTATGTCCGGCGTGTTGCAATAAGGTAAAAGAGGGGCATATGAGAATGCCGATGCGCCGAGGCCCAATAACGGATAACTATGCAGGCAATTATCCTGATAACAGAAGTTATTATTTCTAAATCCGCCTCTTGTAAAGAAGTTCCTGTTAAGCTGGGAATATCCATTTTCAAGCAGTATATTTCTACCGTATTCATACATCTCCATTTTTATCTTTGAGGAAGGATAAACAAGGTCTTTTCCGTAAATCTTACTGTGTCTTCTAAAGGTTAATGCGTAAAGGGTGACAGTTTCAGGTAAAAGTTTAGCCACTATATCCATATCCTTTTGCCATGTATCCATCGTCTGGTTTGGTAATCCATACATCAAATCCATGTTGATATTCTCAAACCCGGCCTTTCTGGCAGCATTAAAGGCATTTATGGATTTTTCGCCATTATGTCGACGATTAATGTTTTTCAGTATCGTATCATTAAAGGTCTGGACACCAATGCTCAGCCTGTTGGCTCCGAAATTTCTTAGTGTGCTGAGCTTTTCATAGTTTACGGTATCAGGGGAAGCCTCTATTGTTATCTCCACATCCTCGGTAAAATTAAAATTATCAAGGAGAAATTTAAGCAGGTCGGCCAGGTCATCCGTTCTGAGATATGTGGGAGTGCCTCCTCCAAAATATACGGAGTCAAACCTCCGTGACCTCATGACATCTTTATAGGTAGAGGCCTCTTTTTTAACCAGATCGGCATATCTTCGCGCCTCTACCGCTGACTTTCCACCGGTTGTAACAAAAATACAATAATCACATACAGAAACACAGAAGGGGAGATGTATGTAAAGGTGGGCTTTATCGTGATCATAACGGCCTTTACTAAAATCCCATATCTCCTCAGGTGATTGAATCTTTGCATCCTCCCATACCTCCATTGGAGGATATGGAATCTCAATTCCGAGTGTTTCCTCTTCTTGAAACAATCTCTGCTGAATGTCAGCTTTAATATCGTTGACATCCATAGAATGATAAGATTTGCTTACATTAATCTGTTGTTCAATCGCTCCCATTTTGCCCCCCCCTTTTTTGCAAAAAATTCAATGACGTTAAATTGATATTTGCCCACGGATATAGTCCTGTTAATAAGACTATCTACCTGAAATCCGGCAAGCCTTGAATAAAGATACCCCTTATTGAAAAAGCTAATGGCCTCTACATCGTTTCTAACACAGGAGAGAAAAAGACCATTATTGCGTAATACCCTATGAATTTCCGAAAACACAAATTCTATCTGTGAATTACTAAAGCCCACAGGGAAAAGCAGAAAAGAGTAAACAGCATCGAAATATCCGTCACCAAATGGTATGCCTTTACAGATGTCACAATGAATCGCTTCAATTTTTTTCGACGCCGAATCCACTGAAAGTTTTTCATTTAGTATATCCAGTGCCTTCGTGGAGTAATCCATCGCAACGACTTTGAATCCCTGGCTTGCAAAGAAGAGGCTATCCCTTCCGTATCCACAGCCGATTTCGAGAACCTTATTGATCCCGGAATCCCTCATCATTTTACTACACTTAATGGCAAATTCGCTCTCTCCTGTGCCAAAATGCTCCGGTTCTATCTCATATAATTCATCCCAGAAATTTTGCTCCATATCCTCTATCTCATGCATTATCATCCTTTGTTTTCCTTTATCCCCAGCAACCTGAGGATTGTCATCGTCGGGCACCAGTTAGTGAATCCGGACTGAAAGAGATTAAAACCAACAATCCCTGTCATTATGAGCCAGTATTTTGAATGGTAATATGCAAGTGCAAGGCTGATAAGGATAAAAGCTCCGGCAATTAACCTTAATAATCGCTCCATTATAACTCTCCTTTCGAGAAATTTTTAGTTAGAGAGATTGCTGTAAATTTCCCCCCTAAGCGCATTCATAGATCCGAATATCTGGATTCTCCATAAGGTAAGGTGTCAATGCAGGTACCACTTCTTTCTGAAAGAGGTCGCTTTTAAGGTAGCTCTCTGCATTTGCCTTAGAGTCAAAGCCGTGAAGCACCTGCACATCTTCGGCTCTTAACAACAGATCTTTGGATTTAGCTCCAAGAATGCCTGAGAGAAAAGGCTGTTTATACTTCGCATAGACTTCTCCTGCAAGTGACTTGTTCTCAGGGGCAATCTTCATCGTGATTTCAAGAAACGCTTTTGTCATATAACTCTCCTTTCAAAAGATTTTTAGTTAAAGAAAAGCAAGAAACATGCCACACTGATGATATGCTCTCAAAATCGCATAATTCTTTGATTTATGACACATTCGTAAAAAGGCGTCATTCCTGCGAAAGCGGGAATCCAGAGAGCATATAACTGTCTGAAAACACTGGATTCCCGTTTGCACGGGAATGACAGAAAAGCTATTTTTTAGACTTTTTACGAGTGTGTCATTTATAAACCTAAATCTCTTTTGGCAGGATTTTAAAAATTTGAAAAAAAACGAAGGGAGTTGTTTCAGAATTGAAAGTTAACTGGATATCCTAAGAGGAGAAGCCTTATCCCTGTATATGAGAACGCTGCATCTCATTTCTGAAACATTTTACATATCTGCAACATCTTCTTTTTTGATACCATGTCTTTTTATCTTTCTCCACAATGTCGCCCTGCTGATTCCCAATCTGGATGCTGCTTCCTGATATGCCCAGTTGGTCTCATCAAGGACTTTGAGGATTAATCTTCTCTCCAAGTCCTCAAATGGTCTTTTGCTCTTTAAAATACCTTCAATAAAACCCTTCTCATCGTGTAAAAAATCTTCGGGGAGGTGGTGAGGAAAGATAGTGTTACCATTACAGCGGATAAAGGCATGTTCAATAATATTTTCAAGTTCCCGTATATTCCCAGGATAATTATATCTCATAAGCATTTCCATGGCGCCTGGAAATATATTGATAACCTCTTTCCCCATTGATTTGTTAAATCTGTCTACAAAGTGCCTGACTATAAGAGGGATATCTTCCTTCCTTTCCCTGAGAGGAGGCAGATGTATTGAGACGACCTTTAGCCGATAATAGAGGTCTTCACGAAATTTCTTCTCTCTCACTGCCTTTTTTATGTCAATGTTTGTTGCTGCAATCACCCTGACATCTACCTTATTTGTCTTTGATTCTCCAACCCGTTCAAACTCGCCATTCTGAAGAACCCGCAAAAGCTTAGCCTGTGATGTAAGACCAATATTCCCTATCTCATCTAAAAATATCGTTCCACCATCTGCCAACTCAAATCGTCCTGCCTTATCTGATATGGCCCCTGTAAAGGCCCCCTTGACATGTCCGAATAGCTCACTTTCAAGCAAACTCTCTACCAGAGAGGCACAATCAACCTTGATAAAGGGCTTATCTTTTCTGCTACTGTTGTAATGTATTGCCCTTGCAATCAGTTCTTTTCCTGTCCCGCTTTCACCTGTAATCAAAACGACTGTATCTGTATGAGCAACCTGCTGTATCAGGTCATATATCTTCTGCATCTTATGATTTTTTCCAATTATATTGCTGAAAGAGTATTTACCCTGTAGTTGTTCTATAAGATTCTTTACAATGGATAGATCCCTGAATATCTCCACTCCTCCGATAATATTGCTCTCTTCGTCTTTTAAGAAGGCAGTGCTGAAACTTATGGGAATGGGCTTACCCTCTTTGTTTCTAATGATGGCCTCATAGCTT
>JACRON010000006.1 GCA_016214425.1 Nitrospirota bacterium | reverse complement strand
CGGCCAGTCATATATCAGCCCTAATGTAAAAGAGGATAAACATTTTTATGGCGAGATTGATAAGAAAACACAGTTTATAACAAAGTCAATAATCTGTGTTCCTGTTCTGATAGGTAAATCTGTCTGCGGTGTAATTGAGCTTTTGAACCGAAAAGAAAAGGTCAATTATACGAAAGAAGACCTTAACCTGCTTGAGATATTTGCAGCCTATACCTCTACATTAATCCAGAATGTGCTTGATGCAAAAAGGCACAAGGAGCTTTCAAAAGAGGACAGCCTGACAGGTTTATATAATGACAGATATTTTCATATGCAGCTTGACTTGGAGGTTAAGAAGGCAAGGGAGCAGAGAAAAGAGCTGAGCCTTATATTCTTTGACCTTGATAATTTTAAATTTGTAAATGACAACTACGGCCACCTTGCAGGAAGCCGCGTGCTTACAGAGGTTGGCGGTATTCTAAGGGATGTCGTACAGGCTGAGAATGCAGTGATTGCCAGATACGGCGGTGACGAGTTTGTAATAATCCTGCCTGATGTAAATTATGAACAGGCATTTGAGATAGGCAATGATATAAAAGAGTCTATCAAACACCATATCTTTTTAGAAGAGATAAGCCGCTATGGCGACCCAGCATATCATATAAAAGGGGTTATAACGAGCAGTGTTGGCGTTGCATCATATCTTGACTGCATAACAATGGAAAGGAAATTTGAAGAGGATAAAAACCTTTTTATAAAATTGGCTGACGAGGCAATGTACAGGGCAAAGGAAACCGGTAGGGATAAGGTTTGTCTTAGGCGCGGGGACTGCACCTACCAGTTTTCAGAATGATAAACGGCTTCGTTAAAAAATGAAACGGAGATGCGGAGAATCGGGGAATCGGAGACTTTCCATTTTATTTTTCACCCCCTCTCCGTTTCTCCGTTTCGCCGATTCTGCAATTTTTGCATATGGGGCTTTTTACTTTGCCGTGGAGAAATTGCATTGATAAGGGTATATAACACACTAAAAGGCGAGAAAGAGGATTTTGTTCCTCAAAAAGATAATGAGGTAAGGATGTATGTGTGCGGGCCGACTGTGTATGACCTAAGCCACATAGGCCATGCAAGGAGCGCAGTTGCCTTTGATGTTATATACAGATACCTTAAATACAGGGGCCATAAAGTAATATATGTAAGAAACTATACAGATGTTGATGAAAAGATAAAAAAAAAGGCAAATGAAGAGGGTGTAAGCTCTAAGGAGATTGCAGAGAGATATATCAGGGCATTTGATGAGGATATGGATGCACTGGGCGTCAGCCTTCCTGATTTCAGGCCAAAGGTTACAGAGACAATGGATGAAATCATAGGATTTGTGCAGACGCTCATAGATAAAGGCTTTGCCTATGTTATAGACGGCGATGTGTATTATTCTGTGAGGAAGTTTAATAAATACGGCGCCCTTTCTAAGAAAAATATAGAGGAGCTTGAGGCAGGCGCAAGGGTAGAGGTTGATGAGAGAAAAAAAGACCCGCTTGACTTTGCGCTTTGGAAGGCATCAAAAGAAAATGAGCCCTGGTGGGAAAGCCAGTGGGGTAAAGGCCGTCCAGGCTGGCATATAGAATGCTCTGCCATGAGTAAAAAAATTCTTGGAGAAACCCTTGATATTCATGGAGGCGGCAAGGACCTGATATTTCCGCATCACGAAAATGAAATAGCCCAGAGTGAGGCAGCAACAGGAAAACCTTTTGTCAGATACTGGCTCCACAATGGCTTTGTAAATATAAATCAGGAGAAGATGAGCAAGTCCATTGGCAATATCCTGACTATAAAGGACGCACTTAAAAATTATTCTGCAGAGGCAATAAGGCTTTTTCTTTTATCAAGCCACTACAGGTCGCCGATTGATTATTCACCTGATGTTCTGCACGATGCAGAGACATCTCTTGACAGATTCTATACAACAAAGGAGAGGATGGAGAAGGAGTGGCCTGATGTTATAAGCAAGAAGACAGACAAAAAGAATAAAGAGGAAAGATTAAAGCCATTGTCTGATGCAATGGACGATGATTTTAATACAGCACTTGCAATTGGCCATATATTTAATGAAGTGAATATTGCCAATCGTATGATGGATGAGGCAAAAAAATCAGGTGTTGGTGCAGAATTTAAAACACTTCTGCCTGTTGTAAAGGCAGTATTTGATGAGATGGGTTCTGTCCTCGGTGTTTTCCATAAAAGGCCTGAGGAATATTTTAACGAGAAGAAGAAATATATAAAGATATCAGAGGATGAGATTAAGAGATTGATTGATGAAAGAAACAGTGCAAGGAAGAATAAAAACTGGACAAGGGCTGATGAGATAAGGAAGGAATTAGAGGATAAAGGTATAATACTTGAAGATAGAGCGGATGGAACCATCTGGAAGGTCAAGAGATGAAAACCGACGAGCATCTATTAACAGGGCTAAATCCTGTCTTAGAGGCGATTAAAAAGGGCGAGCGGAGTTTTGACAGGATTTATATTGCAAAGGGAAGGGGCGGTCTTAAGATAGATGAGCTGATAAAACTTGCAAGGGAGAGGGATATACATATCAGGTTTGAGCAGAGGGAGGTTATTGACAGGCTGGCTGGTACAGCTAATCATCAGGGTGTTTTAGGTGTTGTTTCTGCAAAGGAATATACAACAGTTGACGAAATTCTAAAAATCGCAAAAGAGAAGAGTGAGCAGCCATTTATTATTATCTTAGACGGCATTGACAATCCACAGAACATGGGCGGGATTATAAGGAGCGCTGAGGCAGCAGGTGTCCATGGCATAATCATTCCAGAGCGGAGGGCAGTTGGTGTCACAGATGCTGTTGCTAAGTCATCAGCAGGCGCGGTGGAATATGTTGCAGTTGCAAAGGTTGGGAATCTTAATAATACTATTGCAGAGCTGAAGGAAAAGGGTATATGGATAGTCGGCGTTGATATGAAGGGAGAAAAAAGGTATTACGAGATGGACTATAAGATGCCCCTTGCAATTGTAATCGGCAGCGAAGGCGAAGGCGTCAAGCCACTGGTAATTAAGAACTGCGATTTTGTTGTCTCCATCCCTCAGAAAGGCAAGGTAAACTCCCTTAATGCATCAGTTGCAGCAGGGATAATTATATTTGAGGTTCTAAAGAGCCGCTCTGCTTGAATTTTGTTTGACAAGGGGCGCTGAATTATTGTAGACTTAAATCGTTTGGAATAATATATAAAAAAGATTATGCAGGTTAACCTGTGCAATCAAGCATTAATACTTTTTTTCAAGGTGGTGTTATAAATGGGCAATGCATTAAAGGTTGAGGCAAGCAGTTGGGATAAGGAGGTTTTACAGGCAGATAAGCTGGTTTTGGTTGACTTCTGGGCTGTATGGTGCGGGCCGTGCCAGATGGTTGCGCCTGTTGTTGAGGAGCT
>JACRON010000005.1 GCA_016214425.1 Nitrospirota bacterium | reverse complement strand
AAAGGAGGCGGCTGTGATAACAGAAAAGATAGGACAGTTAGAGGACAGAATATTAAAGCTCATACAGTTTGTCAAAAAACTGAAGGACGAGAAGACAAAGCTTGAAAAGAGGATAGATGTCCTTGAAGAAGACCTTACAAAGAAGATGGATGAACTGTCTTCCCTCCAGAAACAGATGACACCCCTAAAACAGATTGAGGATGACTTTAATAAATTAAAGGAGGAGCGGGTTTTAGTTCGTTCAAAGGTAGAGAATATACTCTCTGAACTGGAATCCATTGACTTAACAGGTGAGTAAGATGATTAAAAAAGGCACAAGGGTTAATATCTACGGCCGCGAATACAGCATAAAAGGCGATGCAAGCGATGAATATATAAGAGAGCTTGCTGGCTATGTGGATGCAAAGATGCGCGAGGTTGCTGGAAACGGCTCTGCAATGGATGCGGCAAAGTTGGCAATATTGGCAGCAGTAAACATTGCCCATGAGCTGCACAGGCTCAAGAAGGAGCAAAAGGAGCAGGATATGGCTATCTATAAGAAGACAGAGGATATTATTGACACAATTGAAGAGCAGTTTGAGGATATCAAGTTCGTAGAATAGGTTTGTTTATATATTGTTGAGTTTTTCAACAATCTGTTTTTTCTTGCTTTACAATTTCTTGTGTGATAAAATAACAATAAAAGATAGGGCAAAGATTGCAGTTGGCCCCTGCGTTGTTGGTGATATGATGGAATTTTTAGCCAACAAAAAGATAAAGGGAGCTTTGCCCTGGAAATGGTGTGCAGGCCCTGCAATGACAGGGAAGCCTAAAGTTTCTATCAAGGCACCCACCTGGTTTTACCAGGTTAAAAAATTCTGTCTACACGGCAAAAGCGGGGGCTAAAGTAGTTAAAGAAGAGGTAAGTGATTACCTGATGTTTATACGATAAGCAGCTTATTGACGGCGAAATTAGCGAATAATATTCTTAAAGAAGACCAGATTTTTAATGAAATAACCATGAGTGAAATAATAGATTTGAGTTTCAGGATAATATTCAGTTTAATAGATAAGATGTTAAAGACTATCTATTACCATAAAATTATTATTTCATTTAATGAGCATCAAAAGAGCAATAAAGGCATAGAAATATACAGCATAGTTAAACAAAAAGTATATATTCAAGCGCCTGAACTGGTCTAAGTCAATAAGCCTTATCATAAACATCTATCTTTCGCTGCTCCGCAGCTACAGAGTAGCGGAGGACAGCCTTTCTAATCTCTTACCACCAAAAGACAGGGTCATTTTCCAAATTAATTGATGAATTTTGAGAGGGTTCAAGGGGTCAAGGATTCAAGTGGTCAAGTGAAAGAAAAATCAATATCTTGAATCCTAGAATCCTCGAATCCTTGAACCCTAAATAAAGAGGAGGTGTTTAAAATTAATACTATAGCCACAATAATATTGTTAGCTGCAGCCATTGGAATTGGTTTTGCAGCAGGTTTTATATTAAAAAAGATGCTGTCTGAAAGGGAATTAAAAGGCGCTGCTGAACAGGCAAAGAGGATAATTCAGGAGGCAGAAAAAGAGGCAGAGGTAAAGCGAAAAGAAGCAGCTATTGAGGCAAAGGATAAGCTCTATCAGGCAAGGATGGAATTTGATAAGGAGACAAGGGAAAAGAGGAATGAAATAAACAGCCTTGAGAGAAGACTTTTACAGCGAGAGGATAATCTTGAGAAAAAGGTTGAACTGATTGAGAAGAAAGAGAATGAGGTTAACAGAAAAGAACGTGATGTCGCCTCAAGAGAAAAGTTGGTTGTCCAAAAAGAGGATGAATACAATAAGGCATTAAGGGATATCAAGCAGCAGTTGGAGATGATTGCCGGGATGAGCGCTGAAGAGGCAAAGAAGCAGCTCATGTTCCAGATGGAAAATGAGGCTAAGTTTGAGTCAGCGAAATTGATAAAAAGGATAGAGGACGAGGCAAAGGACACAGCAGAAAAGAAGGCAAAGAATATTATAAGCCTTGCAGTGCAAAAATATGCAAGCGACTATGTTGCGGAGGCAACAGTCTCCCTTGTAAATCTTCCCAGCGACGAGATGAAGGGCAGAATAATAGGAAGGGAGGGCCGCAATATAAGGGCAATAGAAAATGCTACAGGCGTTGACCTGATTATTGATGACACGCCAGAGGCTGTTATACTTTCATCCTTTGACCCTGTGCGCCGCGAGGTTGCAAGGATTACGCTGGAGAGGCTTATTGCAGACGGAAGGATACATCCTGCAAGGATAGAAGAGCTTGCTGAAAAGGTAAGGAAGGAGCTGGAGAATACAATGAAGGAGGAGGCAGAGAAGGCAGTATTTGATGTTGGCATCCACGAAGTTCATCCTGAGATAATGAAGCTTCTTGGCAGGCTCCGTTTCAGGACAAGCTATGGCCAGAATAATCTACAGCATGCAAGAGAGGTTGCATTTGTATGCGGCGTCATGGCTTCAGAACTTGGCCTTGATGTGAAGCTTGCAAAGAGGGCTGCACTCCTGCATGACATCGGCAAGGCAGCTGACCATCAGGAAGAGGGAACTCATGCTGCAATTGGCGCAGAGCTTGCAAGAAAGTATGGCGAAAGCCCCAAGATAGTCAATGCTATTGCAGCCCATCATGAGGAGACACAGGCAACATCACCAGAGGCGGTCCTGGTTGCAGCTTCTGATGCACTTTCTGCTGCAAGGCCTGGCGTAAGAAAAGAGACGCTCCAGTCCTATGTAAAGAGGCTTGAGAAATTAGAAGGCATAGCTACATCATTTAAAGGGGTTGAAAAGGCTTATGCAGTGCAGGCAGGAAGGGAGATAAGGATAATTGTAAAGCAGGAGGCTGTGTCAGATGTAGAATCTGCACAGATATCCCGCGATGTGGCAAAAAGGGTAGAACAGGAGCTTACATATCCTGGCCAGATTAAGGTTACAGTTATCAGAGAGAGCAGGTATGTGGAGTTTGCAAAATAGAAAGGGATACAAGAATTGAGGGTTCTTTTTATCGGTGATATTGTCGGAGAGGTTGGGAGGAGATTTCTTTTTGAACAGCTTGTCAGCCTCTCTGATGAATACAGGACTGATCTGATTATTGCAAATTGCGAAAATGCTGCCGGCGGTTTTGGCATTACACCCAAGATAGCAGAGGAGATGCTGGAGAAGGGCATTCATGTCCTTACCTCAGGGAATCACATCTGGGACAAGAAGGAGATAATGGATTATCTCAGCAGGGAGCAGAGGCTGCTGAGGCCTGCAAATTATCCTGAAGGGGTTCCGGGGTTTGGCTGGGTGGTTATTGGCAGCGGTGCGGACAAGATCGGCATACTGAATCTTTCAGGCAGGGTATTTATGAATACCCTTGAGTGCCCCTTCCGAACTGCTAAGAAACTTATCCCTGAGATAAAGAAAGAAACAAGGACAATTATATTAGACTTTCATGCAGAGGCCACATCAGAAAAGATTGCCATGGGCTGGCATCTTGACGGCGAGGTAGCTGCGGTCATCGGCACCCATACGCATGTCCAGACAGCAGATGAAGAGATACTTCCATTAGGCACAGCATATATTACAGATGTAGGCATGACAGGCCCGTCAAATTCTGTAATCGGGATAAAAAAGGAGACAGCAATTGAGAAATTCCTGTTCCAGATGCCAAAGAAATTTGATATGGCCAAAGGCCCGGCCGTACTCTCGGCTGTTTTTCTTGATATTGATGCTTCAACAGGCAGGGCAAAGGCAATAGAGAGGATTTCAATAAAAGACAAAAAGGGTATTTAGATGCAGATGCCTTTAGACCTCCCAGAGCGAAGGATACTCAGTGTAAGCGATCTAACCAGCCTTATTAAGTCTGATCTTGAAGAATCATTTTATGATATATGGATGGAGGGAGAAATCTCAAACCTCCGCATACCTACCTCAGGACATATCTATCTAACATTAAAAGACAAGGCAAGCCAAATCAGGGCTGTCCTTTTTAAATCCTCTGCGAGGAATATCAGATTTGAATTAAAAGACGGCATACACATCATCTGCCATGGAAGGATAACCGTCTATGAGCCGAGGGGTGAGTATCAGATTGTAATAGACACAGTAGAGCCGCAGGGAATAGGCGCATTACAGCTTGCCTTTGAGCAGTTAAAGGAGAAACTTTTTAAAGAAGGTCTTTTTGATGCAAAGAGAAAAAGACCGATTCCATTACTTCCAAGAAAGATTGGCATTATTACATCCCCAACAGGCGCTGCTATCATGGACATGCTGAATGTTATCAATAGGCGATTTGCCAATGTGCATATAATAATAATTCCTGTGCCTGTTCAGGGCGAGGGCGCAGGCATTGAGATAGCAAGGGCAATTGAAGAGATGAACGGGTTTGAGGATATTGATGTCTTGATAGTCGGCCGCGGCGGCGGCTCGCTTGAAGACCTCTGGGCATTTAATGAGGAGATTGTCGCGAGGTCAATATACAATTCAAGGATACCAGTAATCTCTGCAGTAGGCCACGAAATAGATTTTACCATCTCTGACTTTGTTGCTGACCTTCGCGCTCCAACACCTTCTGCTGCTGCAGAGCTTGTTGTAAAGAACAAGACAGACCTCATGGAGAGTCTGAGCCATCTTTTCTCAAGGCTTAAGAATGGAATTAAGACACTATTTGATACAAAGCGGTCTGCCCTCCGCGAGGAGATAAGGGCAATGAAAGATCCTGCCACAAGGATAAACGAGTATATCCAGAGGATAGATGATTTAAGCATCAGACTGACAGGGAGCATCAACCGATATCTGGATGGATTGAAGAAAAGGATTGGAGCTGAGGCAGGAAAATTAAATGCCCTAAGTCCATTGGCGATCTTAAGCAGGGGCTACAGCATAGCAATGAAACCTCCTGATATGAAAATAATAAAGGACGTCAAAGAGGTTCAAAAAGGCGATGAGATTAACATAAGGCTGTATAAGGGGAACCTGATATGTGTTATTTCAAAGAGAAATCCCTGAGCCTTAGGCAGCTTTTGCATGAGAAATTTAATACCCAAGAATGAAAAAATTTTTCTTAATACATTTTAGGAGCATGGAACACAGAGGGGCGCTTTCTACCTTAAATTGTCTGTAAAAAAAGCATGGAAGCGCCCCTCACTAAAAAATGCCTGTGAAGATATATAGCACAGCCCTGCTGGGTGTAAGATAGTGCGAAGCAAATAATATTAAGTTAATGCATATTTAAACTGCCACTTTAAATTTGCATTATTACGGATTTGGTGATATCAGGATGAAACAAGAGCAAGAGGGTCGTGTCGTGAAATATAAGTTTTTAGATCAAGATATGTATAGCGCCTTATGCGCCACCTCCAATATCAACACTCAATCTCAGGAGTTTACCAACATCTTGAAATAGGCCATATTGGTGTAACTCCATGTCTTTATACCACTTGACACCACAAGCCCTTTTTGTTAATGTAGGGTAGAATTAATTGTTTTTATAAAGAGCTATTTTTAGGAGTAGCTATATAGGGAGGCGGTTATGTCTTCAACAGCAGTAAAAAGACTTCATGCCCACATTGTATGTAGAAAAAATGTTTGCGGTGGCAGACCAATTATTAAGGGAACACGAACATCTGTTGCAAATATTGCTGGTTATCATAAACTTGGGCTGAGCCCCGAAGAGATCAGAAATGAGTTATCACATTTAAGCCTTGCACAGATATATGATGCATTAGCGTATTATTATGATAATCAAAAAGCTGTAGACGAGAATATGGAAAATGAGATGGAAGAGGTAATATCCAAAAAATATCCTGCGAGTCGATATTAACTAATGGAGAAAGTAAGCTTCTACTTGGATGAGCATATACAGACATCTCTTGCAGAAGCCTTGAGGCAAAGAGGGGTGGATGTTTTAACTACACAAGAGGCTGGTAATATTGCTCTTGACGATTATGAACAGCTAAACTTTGCGCATAAGAAAAGAATGGTTCTGTTATCCTACAATAAGAGGGATTTCGCAAGAATTCACTACGAGTACATGAAAACCAATGAACACCATTCTGGAATAGTCCTTTCAGATCAGTTGCCGGTAGGACAGATTCTAAAGCGGTTAATGAGATTATATTTTTCTTTGTCAAAGGAAGAGATGGAAAATAGATTAGAATATCTTGGTGCGTGAAAGTAAGGAGCAGCTGTTGAAAGAGATAAAGTTTGAATCTGCAGTAAAGAGGCTTGAGGAGATTGTAAATAAGCTTGAGGCAGGAGACCTGTCTTTAGATGATTCCATAAAGCTTTTTGAAGAAGGTGTCAGGCTTTATCAGGTCTGTATAAAAAGGCTTGATGAGGCAGAGAAAAAGGTGGAAATTTTATTAAAGGATAAGAATGGCAATAAAATACTTAAGCCCTTTGAGATGGAGAATTCAGAAGAGGTTTGATGGCAGCTTTGGATTTAAAGGAGTATTTAAAAGAAAAGAAAAAATTGGTTGATAAGTTTCTTGATGACTATCTTCCAAAGGCTGATGTCCATCCAAAGACCCTTCACGAGGCAATGCGCTACAGCCTCTTTGCAGGTGGAAAAAGGGTAAGACCAATATTATGCATTGCCTCCTGCGAGGCAGTTGGCGGCGATATTGATACAGTGCTCCCAGTTGCATCTGCCATTGAGCTTATCCATACATATTCGCTTATACACGATGACCTCCCTGCAATGGATAATGACGATTATCGCAGAGGAAGGCTGACGAATCATAAGATGTATGGCGAGGCAATTGCCATTCTTGCAGGGGATGCGCTTCTGACAATGGCGTTTGATATGCTCGCAGACCATAAACTTAACAGCAGGCTTGATTCAGATTCATTGCTTTCTATCATAAAGACACTTGCTTCTGCATCCGGAAGCGCAGGCATGGTAGGAGGACAGGCAGCAGATATACAGGCGTCTGGCAAGGAGGTCAATCTTCCTGAGGTTGAGTATATACATATACATAAGACAGGCGCCTTAATCAGGGCATCAGTTTGTATTGGCGCAATTGCAGGTGCAGGAAGTAAGGGCGAACGGCCGTTCGCTCCTACACTTGATGCCCTTACAAGATACGGCGAGTGCATTGGCCTTGCCTTTCAGATAGCGGATGATGTCCTTGATATTGAGGGCAGCAGAGATGAAATCGGAAAGGATGTCGGGAGCGATATTGCAAAGGAGAAGGTGACATATCCATCTGTTATTGGAATCAGCGAATCAAAGAATCTATCAAAGGAGTTAATTGGCAAGGCAATTGAGGCAATTTCCACTCTTGGTGAGAAGGCAGAGCCATTGAGGGAGATTGCAAGGTATATAATAGAGAGGAAAAGTTAGTATTATGGGTTTGTTGGAAAAAATAAATTCTCCTGAAGATTTAAAAAAAATAGACAGAAATGATCTTCCGCACCTTGCTGAGGAAATAAGGGAGGCAATTATTGATGTAGTTTCAAAAAACGGCGGCCACCTTGCATCCAATCTTGGTTCAGTAGAGCTTTCTATTGCCATCCATTATATCTTTAATGCACCCAATGACCAGATTATCTGGGATGTTGGCCATCAGGCATATACGCATAAAATCCTGACAGGCAGGAGAGAGGCATTTTATACACTGAGGCAGTTTAACGGCATAAGCGGATTTCCAAGAAGGGAGGAGAGCAGATACGATGTCTTTAATGTTGGCCACAGCGGAACATCCATATCTGCTGCGCTTGGAAAGGCAGTTGCAAGGGATTTTCTTGGCGAGAATTACAAAGTGATTGCTGTAATAGGCGACGGCTCAATGACAGCAGGCCTTGCCTTTGAGGCATTAAATCAGGCAGGCCATCTGAAAAAGGATATCATTGTTATCCTGAATGACAATGAGATGTCCATATCCAAAAATGTTGGCGCCCTCTCTGCCTATCTGAATCGCATTATGACAGGCCAGTTTTATACAAGGGTAAAAAAGGAAACAGAGCACATCTTAAAAAATATCCCGAAGATCGGCGAGTCTATGTTAAAGGCAGCTAAAGTGGCTGAAGAGTCTGTAAAGGGTCTGATTGCGCCAGGTATACTTTTTGAGGAGATGGGTTTTAATTATGTTGGACCTATTGACGGCCATCGCATAGAGCATCTGATAAATACCTTTGAAAACATCAAGAGGCTTTCAGAGCCAATATTAATACATGTTGTAACAAAGAAGGGCAAGGGTTATAAGTTTGCAGAAAAAGACCCTGCATTTTTCCACGGCCCGCCGCCATTTTATATAGAGACAGGAGAGGCAAGAAAGAAGAGTCCTGTTCCTTCTTACACAAAGATTTTCGGTGATACAATAATAAGGATTGCAAGAGAAAATGAGAAAGTCATTGCTATATCTGCAGCAATGCCTGAAGGCACAGGCCTTGACAGATTTGCAAAAGAGTTTCCAAACAGATTTTATGATGTTGGGATTGCAGAGCAGCATGGCGTTACATTTGCAGCAGGCCTTGCAGCAGAGGGCTTCAGGCCTGTTGTAGCTGTATATTCTACATTCCTTCAGCGCGCCTATGACCAGATTGTCCATGATGTATGCCTTCAGAACCTGCCTGTTGTCTTTGCAATGGACAGGGCAGGCATAGTTGGAGAGGATGGGCCCACCCATCACGGCGCCTTTGATATTGCATATCTAAGACATATTCCAAATATGGTGATAATGGCGCCTAAGGATGAGAATGAACTTCAGCACATGCTCTATACAGCAGTAAACCATAACGGTCCGATTGCCATACGCTATCCAAGGGGAGAGGCTATAGGTGTCTCGCTTGATAGGCATTTAAAAAAGATTGAGATAGGAAAGGGAGAGATAATTGTTGATGGCGATGATATTGCAATCATCGCAATTGGAAATGCAGTGTATCCAGCCTTAGATGCTGCAGCAAGATTAAGGGATGAAGGGATATCAGTTGCTGTTATGAATGCCAGATTTCCAAAGCCGCTTGATAAAGAATTAATTATTGATATAGCAGGGAGGGTGAAGGGAATTATAACTGTGGAGGAAAACTCTTTGCAGGGTGGTTTTGGCGGCGCTGTAATAGAGCTCCTTTCAGATGAGGATATAAAAATAAAGGTAAAGAGGATTGGCCTTCCTGATAAATATATTGAGCACGGCGCGCAGAAGATTTTAAGGCAGAAATACGGCCTTGACAGCGACGGGATTTGTAACGCTGTAAAAGAGGCAGTGACAGGGGAATTTTACAACATAAATTTATCTCAAAAATAAATGTAGGGGCTTAATATATTAAGCCCCTACTACTACAGTTTTTGCATGGTTAAGAAACAAGGCCAAAAGGTTCGCATTGATAATTTCCTCTTTAACGCAGGTTTTGCAGAAAGTATAGAGACTGTTAGAGCGCTGATAATGTCTGGGAGGGTCTTAGTCAATGGCCAGAAGATAGATAAAGCAGGCGCATTAATAGATGCAGACGCTGATATCAGGATTCTTGGAGAGGAAATCAAGTATGTAAGCAGGGGCGGAATAAAGCTTGAGAAGGCGATTTTAGGATTTAAAATAAATGTTAAAGATAAAATAGCATTAGATATCGGCGCATCAACAGGCGGTTTTACAGACTGCCTTCTTCAATCCGGGGCAGAAAAGGTATAGGCATTCTCGCATGGAAGCTTAGAAATGACCCGAGGATTGTAAATATAGAAAAGACAAATATCCGCTACTTAGATAAATCCCTTATAAAAGAGAAGGCAGATATAATAACCATAGATGTTTCTTTTATCTCCCTTACAAAGGTCATTCCAGTTATTATAGATTTATTAAAGCCGCAGGGCATCATCATTGCCCTTATAAAGCCGCAGTTTGAGCTCACAAAGGAGGAAGTAGGAGAAGGCGGGATTGTAAAGGATGAGGCAAAGCACAGAGAGGCAGTGGATAAGATTAAGAATTTTGCGATAACTCTTGGACTTACAGTCAAAGGTGTGATAAAATCCCCTATCTTGGGACAAAAGGGGAACAGGGAGTTTTTTATTTGTCTTGGTTCACGCTGAAAATGCCCATCTGCACAGAAAAATTTATATTGCAAGCTGTTAACTTAATTGTGAGGCAAGAAACTTTATGCCCAAAAGCCAATCTAAATTAAAATCACCGAACACCGGTCTCTATGCCGTTATAATGGCTGGCGGCTCTGGCACAAGGTTCTGGCCATTGAGCAGGCAGTTATCGCCAAAACAGTTATTGAGGATAGATAGTGATGACTCCCTTATCCAGCAGACTGTGAAGAGGATTTGCAGCCTCGTTCCTTCGAACAGGGTTCATATAGTAACCAATGAAAACCATTATCTTGAAATGAAGATGCAACTGGCGTTGCTAAAAGAGAAGTCAGAATCCAGAATCCAGAAGTCAGAGGTTAATTTTTTAATTGAGCCTGAGGGCAGGAATACAGCAGCAGCCATCGGCCTTGCAGCGATAAGCCTTTTTAAAAAAGACCCGAACTCTTTGATGCTGGTGATGCCTGCTGACCATATAATAAAAAAGTCTGAGAAATTCATGGACATTGTCAAGGATGCGGTTGATGCTGCTAAGAAAGGCTATCTTGTTACCTTTGGCATAAAGCCGGATAGGCCTGAGACAGGTTATGGGTATATAAAGACAGGGTCAAGGGTCAAGGGTCAAGGGATTTTTATGGTTGAGAGATTCACTGAAAAGCCTGATGTTAATACAGCACAAAAGTATCTAATGTCTGGCGACTATTTATGGAACAGCGGTATATTTTTATGGAAGAGCAGTGTAATCTTAAATGAGATTAAAAACTATCTGCCAGATTTATATAAGAATCTGATGGATGTAAAAAAAACCATAGGAAGCAATGGATTTGATGCAGCAGTTAAATCAGCCTATTCCAAGATAAAGCCCATTTCCATTGATTACGGCATACTGGAAAAATCAAAGAAGGTAACTGTTATTCCTGCTGATATAGACTGGTGCGATGTGGGAAGCTGGAGCGCCCTTGATGAGGTGGTTGAAAAGGATAAAGATGGAAATATCAAGATGGGCAATGTAATTGATATCGGGAGCGGCAATTCTATTCTTTATGGGGGGAAAAGAGTCCTTGCAACCATTGGCCTTAAAGACTTAGTTGTTGTTGACACAGATGATGCAACCCTTGTCTGCAAAAAGACAGAGGCGCAGAAAGTCGGAAAGATTGTTGAGGAATTAAAGAGAAGAGGCTCTGAAGCGCATCTTACACACAAGACTGTTTACAGGCCATGGGGCGCATACACTGTATTAGAGACAGGGGAGAGATTCAAGATAAAAAGGATAGAGGTAAAGCCTAAGGCAAAGCTGAGCCTGCAGATGCATCACCACAGGAGCGAGCACTGGGTGGTTGTATCAGGGACTGCGAGGGTTACAAATGGAGACAAGGTATATAATGTTCATACCAATGAGAGCACATACATCCCTCCTTCCACAAGACACAGGCTTGAGAACCCTGGCATCGTTCCACTTCATATTATTGAGGTTCAGAGCGGTGAATATCTTGAAGAGGATGATATTGTAAGGTTTGATGATGATTATGAAAGGATAAAAAAAAGTATTTAATAGTATGATTTCATCAGGTATCTTTAGAGAATATGATATAAGGGGAGTCTATGGAAAAGACCTTACAACAGAGGCAGCAGAGCTTCTTGGTAAGGGCTTTGGCACATATGCCAAGAAAAATGGTGTTAAAAAAATAACCCTCGGCAGGGATATACGACTCTCATCTGATGCCCTGCATGATAGCATAATAAAAGGGCTAAGTGCGGCAGGCATGGAGATAATAGATATTGGTGTCTGTCCAACGCCAATTTTATATTTCTCTATCCATCATTTAAAGGCTGACGGCGGAGTTATGATTACCGGCAGCCATAATCCCCCTGAGTTTAATGGCTTTAAGCTTGCAATTGGAAAAGAGACTATATATGGCGATAAGATACAGGAGGTAAGAAGGATAATTGAAGGCGGTAAGTTTGAAAAAGGAAAAGGCAGTGTATCTAATTATAATATAGTTCAGGATTATCTGAATTATTTGAAAAATAATTTTAGCGGTTTTTGCAAATCCAAGAGACCTTTAAAGATAGTTGTTGACTGCGGCAACGGAACAGCAGGCATTGCTGCCCCAAAGATATTGCAGGAGCTCGGCTGCAATGTAACAGAACTCTTCTGCGATTTAGACGGCAATTTCCCGAATCACCATCCTGATCCAACTGTTCCAAAGAATCTTGAACTGCTGATTAAGAAGGTAAAAGAAATAGGCGCAGATTTTGGCGCAGCATACGATGGTGATGCAGACAGGATAGGTGTTGTGGATGAAAAGGGAGAGATAATCTGGGGCGACAAACTCATGATCATCTTTTCCAGAGATATATTAAAGAAAAAACCGGGCGCGACATTTATATCAGAGGTTAAATGTTCGCAGACCATGTATGATGATATTGCCAAGAATGGCGGCAAGGCCATAATGTGGAAGACAGGCCATTCACTGATAAAGGCAAAGATGAAGGAGACAGGCGCCTTGCTTGCAGGAGAGATGAGCGGGCATATCTTTTTTGCAGACAGATACCTTGGCTATGATGATGCAATATACGCTACCTGCAGGCTTGCAGAGATATTGGCAGAGAGCAATAAAAAGACTTCAGACTTATTATCCGATGTGCCAAAGACCTATTCAACGCCAGAGATAAGGATAGACTGCCCTGATGAAAAAAAGTTTCAGATTGTTGAGGCAGCGAAGGAGAGATTCAGAAAGGAATATAAGATTATTGATGTGGATGGCGTGAGGATTTTATTTGATGACGGCTGGGGCCTTATCAGGGCATCAAATACCCAGCCTGTGCTTGTTATGCGCTTTGAGGCGAATTCAGAGAAAAGGCTGAAAGAGATAAAGCAATTTGTTGAATCAGAATTGAATAAAATTAAAGGAGCAATATTATAATGCATTATTTAATAACAGGCGGCGCTGGTTTTATAGGTTCCCATGTTGTTGATAGGCTCATTAAAGATGGCAAAAAAGTTATCTGCCTTGACAACCTTGACAACTTTTATGACCCTGCAATAAAAAGAAGGAATATCTCTGAGTCGTTAAAAAGCCAGAATTTTAAATTGATAGAGGGCGACATAAGGGATTTAAAATTACTCAGGGAAATTTTTAGCAGCTATAAAATAGACTATGTTTTTCACCCTGCTGCAAGGGCAGGTGTGAGGCCATCTATTGCTGACCCATTGTTATATGATAGATAACCCGATTTCTCCTTATGCAGCAACAAAAAAGGCCTGTGAAGAGATATGCTATACCTATCATCACCTCTACAATATTTCCATTACCTGCCTCAGATTCTTTACAGTTTATGGCCCAAGGCAGAGGCCAGAGATGGCTATTCATAAATTTACAAGACTGATAGACGAGGGCAAGAAGATACCCATGTTCGGCGGTGGTTCATCAAAGAGGGACTATACATATATTGATGATATTATTGACGGCGTAATGAAGAGCCTTGATAAAAAACACGGCTTTGAGATATTTAATCTTGGAGAATCAGAGACAACAGAGCTAAGAAAATTAATCAGCCTGATAGAAAAGAACCTCGGCAAAAAGGCTCAGATAGATGAGCAGCCTAATCAGCCCGGCGATGTCCCAATAACCTATGCTGATATAGAAAAGGCAAAGAGGATGCTCGGCTACAGCCCCTGCACAAAGATAGAAAAAGGGATTGAATTATTTGTAAAGTGGTATAAGAATTCAAGAGAGAAGTAAAAATAAATGGCAAACTTTGTTGCAATAATACCTGCCCGCGGAGGCTCTAAGGGCATAAAGAAAAAGAATATCCAGCCTCTATTGGGCAAGCCATTAATAAGCTTTTCTATAGAATCGGCATTAGAGTCATCTTATATCAAGGATATCTTTGTTTCAACAGACTCAGATGAGATTAAAGGGATTGCAAAAGGATATAATAAGGTTAAGGTAATAGACAGACCTGCAGATTTGGCATTGGATGCCACGCCGACTGAGCCTGTCTTGCTGCATGTGCTTGATTGCATCAAAAAGGATTACAACAGCCTCCCTGATTATGTTATACTCTTACAGCCGACATCTCCGTACAGAAAGAAGGGCGCAATTGATAAATGCGTAGAGAAGATTTTAGAGACTAAGGCAGATTCTCTTTTGACAGTATGCGAGAATCACAGCTTTTTCTGGAAATATGCAAATGGCGAGGCTGTTGCATTATACGATTATAAGAATCGGCCAAGAAGGCAGGATATAAAATCAGAAGACAAATGGTACAGGGAGAACGGCTCGGTTTATATAACAAAGACTAATTTTTTATTAAAAGAAAAGAACCGCCTTGGCGGCAGGATTGAGATGTTTATAATGAGCGAGGAAGAATCAATAGAAATAGATTCATTATATGAGCTTCAATTGCTTGATATAATAATGAAAAAAGATGGATACAAAGGTTAAAACAATTAAGATTGGGAGCAGGATTATTGGAGAAGGGCATCCCTGCTTTATTATCGCTGAGATAGGGGTTAATCACAATGGCAGCATGAAGATTGCCAAGAAGCTTATTGATATGGCAGTAGAGGCAGGCGCTGACTGCGTTAAATTCCAGATGAGGAATCTGGAAGCGCTTTATAAAAAAGACGCACTTGAGAATCCTATAGGCGAAGACCTCTCTGTTCAATATACAATCTCCCTTTTGAGAAAGTTTCATCTGTCAACAGAGCAGATGAAGGAGCTGTCAGAGTATTCTGCACAAAAGGGGATAATGTTTATGTGCACCCCCTGGGATAAGCCGAGCGTAGATGAGCTTGAAATGATAAATGTCCCTGCCTATAAGGTAGCATCTGCTGATATGACAAATCTTGACCTGCTTGACTATATTGCAAAGACCAGCAAATCTCTTATGGTATCAACAGGCATGTCAACTATCAGTGAGATTGAAAAGACAGTGGATTTCTTAAAAGAGAGGAAGACTGATTTTGCCCTTCTTCACTGCAACAGCACATATCCCGCACCTTTTAAGGATATAAACTTAAGATTTATGGTTGAACTAAAGAAATACAGTGTACCAGTTGGATATTCAGGCCATGAAAGGGGCATTGCTGTTTCTGCGGCTGCCGTGGCGCTTGGCGCTTGCATAATTGAAAAGCATTTTACCTTAGACAGGACAATGGAAGGCCCTGACCATGCAGCGAGTCTTGAATTTACAGGCCTGCAAAAGCTAATAAGGGATATAAGGAACATTGAGCTTGCAATGGGCACTAATCACAGATGGCTAACCCAGGGCGAGAAGCTGAACAGGGAGAACCTATCAAAGAGCCTTGTTGCTACAATTGATATTAAAAAGGGTGAAACGATAACTGCTGAAAAAATAACAGTCAAAAGCCCGGGCAGGGGGATTTCGCCTCAAAAGATTGATGAATTAACAGGCAAAAAGGCAAACAGGGATATCAAGGCAGACGACTATTTTATAGAATCTGATTTAAAGGGCAATGCAGAATATTTGCACGACTACAAATTTAATAGAAAATGGGGGCTTGTGGTAAGGTATAATGATATAGATGGCATTGTAAAAAAAAGCTCTCCTCATTTTTTTGAGTTTCACTTAAGCTATGATGATGTAGAGCATGATTTCAAGATTAAGGATTACGAACAGGGCATTATTGTTCATGCGCCTGAGCTTTTCAGAAATGACAATCTCCTTGATTTATGCGCTTTAAACGAGGAGAAGAGGATGCTGTCAGTCAAGAATCTGCAAAATGTTATAGATGTTGCACATAGACTCAAAAAACATTTTTCTGCTAAAGATAAGGTCTATATAGTTGCCCATGTCGGCGGATTCAGCATGGATGAACCAATACATGATAAAAGAGCGCTTTACGAAAATCTTGAAAAATCCCTTAATGAGCTGAAAGAGGGCGATACAGAGGTTATTATAGAGAATATGCCTCCGTTCCCATGGCTCTTTGGAGGCCAGAGGCATCATAATATTTTTGTAGCTCCTGATGAGATTGCAAAATTTTGCGAGAAGAGCAAAAGAAAAATCTGCTTTGAGTCATCCCATGCTGTTCTTGGATGCAATCACCTGAGCATCCCGTTTTGTGAATTTATCAAAAAGGTGAAGCCATACATAGCCCATCTTCACATAGCAGACGGCGCAGGTGTTGATGGAGAGGGGCTGCAGATAGGTGAAGGCGAGATTGATTTTAAAGAGCTTTTTGATATCTTAAATAGATGTGATGCTACCTTTGTCCCTGAGATATGGCAGGGACACAAGTTTGGTGGAGAGGGTTTTTGGATTGCCTTAGAGAGGCTGGCAAAGTATAATATTTAGATT
>JACRON010000004.1 GCA_016214425.1 Nitrospirota bacterium | reverse complement strand
AATAATATTTATCTTTGGCCTCTTTATTATGGGAATATTAAAGCTCCCCTTCCTTCAGATGGAAAAGAAGCTCCATATAAAAGCAAAGCCAGCAGGCTATGTCGGCTCATTCTTGGTTGGTATAGGCTTTGCAGCAGGATGGACGCCATGCGTCGGCCCCATACTCGGCTCAATACTTCTTTATGCAAGCACATCAGCCTCTGTAACTACTGGAATAAAGCTTCTTACAATATATTCCATTGGGCTTGCTTTGCCATTATTTATCTCAGCAGTTGCAATAAACTCATTTTTGTCATACTTTAAGAAATTCCATAGGTATATCAGGATTGTTACCATTGCAAGCGGCATACTTTTGGTATTTCTCGGGATACTGATTTATACAAATTCCCTCTCCATCATTACCTTCTATTTGTATAAATTTGGTATTGGATGGGATGTCTATTAGTAAAAAAATATGGCAAAGAGCAATGAATCTGTAGGGGCGAACGGCCGTTCGCCTCTACTACAAATGACAGGAGAATATAGATGATTATTAAAAGAAGATTTTTATTTTTGTTTTTAGCTTTAGTTATATCGGCCTTTGTTTACTCAGATATTGGCTACAGCGCAGCAAAGGCCAAACCGCAGGAAGGACTCCCATCACTTGCAGAGCTGGTAAAGAAGGAGAATCCAGCAGTAGTAAATATCAGCACTACACAGGTTATAAAACGCGGGAAAAAGGGGGAAAGAAGCCCTCACGGCCAAGGCCCTCAGGATAAGGATTTCAGGGATTTCTGGGACGACTTTTTTGGTGAGCTTCCGAAGGATTTCAAGACCCAGAGCCTCGGCTCAGGCTTTATCATCAGAAAGGACGGCCTTATACTAACCAACAATCATGTGATTGAGGATGCAGAAGAGATAATGATAAGGCTTAATGATGAAAGGGAGTTCAAGGCAAAGGTAATCGGCAAGGACAAGAAGATTGACATTGCATTATTAAAGATAGAGGATAAGGGAGAGCTTCCAATAGCAGAACTCGGAGATTCAGACAAACTTGAGATTGGAGAATGGGTATTGGCAATAGGCAACCCCTTTGGCCTTGGCCATACTGTTACAGCAGGTATTGTAAGCGCCAAGGGCCGTGTAATCGGCGCAGGGCCCTATGATGATTTTATACAAACAGACGCATCAATAAACCCGGGGAACAGCGGCGGACCTTTGTTTAATATGAAGGGCGAGGCTGTGGGGATAAATACTGCCATAACTGCATCTGGCCAGGGCATAGGTTTTGCCATACCTATAAATACTGTAAAAAACCTCCTCCCCCAGCTTGAAAAGGAGGGAAAGATAACGAGAGGCTGGCTCGGTGTTATGATACAGGAAGTTACTAAAGACCTTGCAAAATCACTTGGCTTGAAAAAGGAAGAGGGCGCGCTGGTTGGCGATGTTATCTCTAACGGACCTGCAGAGAAGGCAGGAATCATGAGGGGCGATGTAATAATAGAATTTGACGGAAAGAAGATAAAAAAGATGAAGGAGCTTCCGGCAACAGTTGCCAATACACCTGTTGGGAAAGATGCTAAGTTAAAGGTTATCAGAGAAAGCGCAGAAAAGGTTATCACAGTAAAGATTGGAAAGCTGCCTGAAGAAAAGGAGGCAGCAGCAGACACAGTAAAAGAAGCAGCCAATAAACTTGGCATGCGCGTTCAGGATATAACACCTGAGCTTGCCAAACAGTTCGGCCTTGAAAAGGCAGAGGGTGTTATTGTTGCCGATGTAGAGAGAAACAGCCCTTCCTTTGAAGCAGGTATGCGAAGGGGTGATGTAATTTTAGAGGGAGACCGTAACCCAATAAAGAAGACTGAGGATTATGAAAAATTAATAAATAAAAAGAAAAAAGGTGAGACCCTCTTATTATTGATCAGGAGAGGAGAAAGCACTATCTTTGTTACAATTAAGGTGGAGGAGTAATGTATCCTATTTTATTTAAGATATTTGGATTTGAGATAAGGGCATACGGCGTAATGATTGCCATTGCCGCCATCGCCGGCACAATACTCGGCGCAAGAGAGGCAAAGAGGAGGGGGCTAAACCCTGATCTTGTATATGATTTTGTCTTCTATGCCATACTTGCTGCCATAATTGGCTCAAGGATATATTATGTTCTATTCTTTGACCCTATGTATTTTGTAAAGAATCCGCTTGAGATATTTGCAATATGGAAAGGCGGTCTGGCAATACACGGCGGCCTGATTGCTGGCTTGCTTACAGCAATATGGTTTACCAAAAAGCATAAGCTCTCCTTCTGGTTTTTCACAGATACTGTAACTCCGTCAGTCATACTCGGCCAGGCTATCGGAAGAGGCGCCTGCACACTCAATGGTTGCAGCTACGGCAAACCCACAAATTTGCCATGGGCAATTACATTTACAAATCCAGATGCTGCTGCGCCGCTTGGCATACCGCTTCATCCAACACAGTTCTATGAACTCATCCTTGATTTAACGATATTTGCTCTTTCTTTTTAGAAAAAAAATCAAATTCAACGGCCAGCTTTTCCTTATATATGGAATGGCCTATGGAATTGCAAGATTTATAGTAGAAGGCTTCAGGGGAGACCAGCTTACAATAGGAGGCTATATCTCCACTGCACAGACAATAAGCGTTGCAATCTTTGCTGCATCTTTGTTCCTTTATTTTTATTTAAAAAAGGGCGAGGCACCTGTTTCAGCAAAGGGCAGTGCAAAAAAGAAGGCAGCGCACCATTAATATCTTCAGTCAAAATAAGGAGGTGTAGTTATGAAGAGATTATTTGTTGCTCTACCTGTTTTATTAGCAACACTTCTCTTAGCCTTGCCAGTCTTTACACAAACAGAAACACCAGAAACAAAGGTCTTTGAACTTACTGCAGAGAAATATAAATTTGAGCCATCCAAGATTACTGTAAACAAAGGCGACAAGGTAGTTTTGAAAATTAAGAGCAAGGATACAACCCATGGAATTACTGTATCTGACTTTGGACAGAAGAGGGCTTTGATTAATAAGGATGAAGTTACCACTGTTGAGTTTGTTGCTGACAAAGCCGGCCTTTTTGAATACAGATGCACAAAGTTCTGCGGCTTCGGCCACCTCTTTGGTTTTGAAAAACTAAAGATAGAGATTAAAGAAAAGGCTGCATAGAGTAGAGCTTCATATTCATAATTTACTTGACCCTTTGCCTTTAATATATTAATGTTTTTCCATGACCTATGACTGTATTATAATCGGTTTAGGCCCTGCTGGCTCATCTGCTGCATATTATCTCGCAAAAAAAGGTTTATCTGTGCTTGCTTTGGATAAGGAGAAATTCCCAAGACACAAGCCATGCGGCGGCTGTGTATCCTATAAGGCAGAGCATCTCCTTCCCACTGATTTTAAAGCAGTTGTAAATAACAATATTAATGGCGCTGTCTTCAGCTATAAAGGCAGGAAAAAGACATTAATGGCGCTGTCTTCAGCTATAAAGGCAAAAAGAAGGCTGAATTTAGAGGCAGTAACGGGCCAGTCGGCTACATGGTGAGCCGCGAGGTTTTTGATGCATATCTGGTAAAGAAGGCCGAAGAGGCAGGGGCAAAAATAATAGAAGACGAAAGGCTCTTGGACATAGATGATTCACAAAACAGTGTAATCGTCTTTAGCTCAAAAGGCATATACAAAGGAAGATATTTAATAGGCGCTGACGGCGCTAACAGCAGTGTAGCAAAGAGACTCGGTCTTGCAAAGGAAAGAAGATTATTTATCACAATAAATGCAGAGATAAAAACAGGCTCTGCTGAGGATTTTGCAGATTTGGTGGAAATTGATATCGGCGCTATACCTTACGGCTATGGATGGGTCTTTCCAAAGAACGGCTCTCTTGACATTGGCATTGCAAGTATAAAGAATAAATCATTCAACCCAAAGAAATATTTTCTTGAGTTTATAAAAAAGAGGCCGTTTTTAAAAGATATAAAGATAGAAAAGGAATATGCCTTTCGCCTTCCTACCAACCCTGAAAATACGCCTTTGAACATAATTGGCAAAAGCGCCCTCCTTGCAGGCGATGCAGCAGGCCTTACAGACCCGCTTGTTGGCGAAGGGATATATTACGCAATAAAAAGCGGCCATATCGCAGGTGAAACTGTCATCAACCTGTTCAATAAGGATTCTGACATATTTAATTACAGGGAAAGGATATCAAAGGAGTTCATATCTGAATTCAATTATTCATGGAAAGCTGCAAAACTCATCTATTCCATGCCATACTTCTGGTCAGGCATAATAAAGAGGAATATAAAGATTGTTGAATTTTACTACAAGGTGCTAAGGGGCGAAGAGACCTACAGCAGCTTTGCAAAGAAGCTGAAGGCGATTGTAGGAAAATAACAAGTCTTCGGGAACAATTCTCCTTACTGAACTGTCTAATTGTATGAAGGAAAAAGAACAAATTAGTGATGAAGATTCAAAGTTGATTTCTTTATGTAAAAAAGGAGATATAAGCGCCTTTGAGGCATTGGTAAATAAGCATCAGAAGAGGATGTTTAATATTGCTTACAGGATGACAGATGACTATGAAGACGCGTGCGAGATTGTTCAGGATGCCTTTGTCTCTGCATACAGGAATATTAAAAGTTTTGAGGAAAAGTCAAGATTCTCTACATGGCTGTATGCCATAGTTATCAATCTTACTAAAAACCGTCTTAAACAATTAAAGAGCCTTAAAAAATACGGCTGTTCATCAATAGATGACCCAATTGCAACAGATGACGGCGAGATAAGGTTAGAGTTAAAATCAAATGAACCCTCTGCACTTGAAAGGCTTGAGGAAAAGGATATACAGGAGAGGGTGCAGGAATGTATAAACTGTTAAGTCAAGGCTCTCAAGGGCAAGAGAAAGTATTAAGGACTGCCTTAAAAAAATATTTGGGGATTTATAATGGAGTGCAAAGACATACAGGAAAGATTATCAGCTTATATTGATGGTGTTACATCTTCAGAGGAAAAGACACTTATTGATAAACACCTCAGATCTTGCCAGAGATGCAGCAAGTCTTTTCTTGAGCTCAAAAAAACTCTTAAACATCTAAAGAGACTTGAAGAGGCAGAACCCCCTTCCTGGCTTGCTCAAAAGATTATGGCAAAAATAAAAAAAGAGGCGGAACCTAAAAAGGGTATTTTACAGAGACTCTTTTATCCACTTCACATAAAACTGCCTATAGAGGCTATTGCAACAATCTTCATTGCTGTAACTGCTGTTTATCTCTATAAAGCAATTGAACCTCAAAAAAAGTCAGCACAGGCGCCAACAGAGGAAATTACAGCCCTGACCCAATTGCAAGAAAAAGATATGACTCAAAAAAGAGCAGAAGTTGATAAAGCGGGACAAAAGGGGGATTTGAAAAAGAGGGATGAAAGGGAATTTGAAAAAGAAAAACCTGCACCTGCAAAGGAGTCAATTGACAAAACCGACAGATATAAAGAAGCTCCTGCTGCACCTGCTGAAATTGCAAAAAAAGAAAAGGCCATAAAACCAGCAGGGGTTTCTGTAAAAGAAGAAACAAGGCAAAGGGTTGCAGCGACAGAACCAGAACTCAAAAAGACATTGGCAGATAAAAAAGAAGATGTTATTAATATAACCATTAGCGTCAAAAACATAGAAACTTCAAGCAAGGAGATTGAAAAGATTGTAATTCAGCTAAAAGGCAGGATTATCAAAAAGGAACCTTCTGAAAACAAAAAACTCCTTACAGCAGAGATTGATGCTAAAAAAATAAAGGAGCTAAGAGAAAGGTTAAAAACAATTGGCAAAACCAAGGAAAAGCTCGGCGCTTTAGAAAAGGATGAGGAAATTGTGGAGATAAGGATAGAGATTGTAAGGGAGTGAAGCTTTCTTACCCTGTAGCTTGTGAAGCGCGCAGAATCATGCCGGTCCAAAGAGCGCCAAGGAAATCTGCGGATGCGAAGAGAAGGAGCGTGGGTTTAGCCAGCCCTAATGCAACAAAGGCAAAAAAGCACACCACTGTAAAAGCACGACCTTGAGTTGACCACCTAAAGAAGGGGAATAGTCCATGCCGTGCTGCCTGGATATGATAATACCCCAGTGCCACAACAACTCCGCCTAACACACGAATCCAGACTTCATTTGTTGCCTGAAAGCCAAACAAGGACAACATAAAATTAGGAATCAATAAAAGAAGACTGCCTATCGCCACCAAATAAATCCCCCATACAAAGATACTTTTTGCTGCTTTACCCATTTTTGCCTCCTTATCAACCAGTTATTATTCTCTGACTAACAATTTCATTGAATCAATTATCTAACAGGCTGTTGAAAAAGCCCATTTATGTCATTGCGAGGAGCAAGATTCCTCGCCTGTCATTGCGAGCGAAGCGAAGCAATCTCAAGACAGGCTCGGAACAGGCTCCGCAATCTATAACTTATTGATTTATAAAGAAACGAGATTGCTTCACTTCGTTCGCAATGACGGTAATCCGAGTTTTTCAACAACCTGCTAAGATAATATATTTAAAAACACAGCCTGTCAAGGTTTTCCAATAATTTGTTTTTTCTGGAACTTTTTTAATGCCTCCTTTGTCTAATAAACTAAAAGACTGATGAAAAAGGCTTTATCAGTCTTGATTACACAGATAAAAGGCAAGATTACACAGATTAAAATCATTAAAATCAAACAGTATCAAAGGAGGTTAAACATGAAAACAAAGGTTTTTTTAATCATCGTAATGTTTTTCTTTTTTACAGGGCTTGCGTGCAATGCAGCAGCAGCAGAGAAGGGCAGCAAAAAAGAAGAGATTATAACAAGCGGAGCGGATGACCAGAAGGGTGTGGCGCTGACAATCTATAATGTAAATCTTGGGCTTGTGAAAGACCAAAGGGAGATTAGGCTTGCGCTTGGAACAGGCGAGCTGAGGTTCATGGATGTGGCATCGCAGATTATTCCAACAAGTGTGCATATTAAATCACTGTTGAATCATAACAGCCTGCAGATACTTGAGCAGAATTATGAGTATGACCTGCTTAATCCGCAAAAACTACTTGATAAATATGTTGGCAAAGAGGTGAAGCTCTATTACAAAAATCCGTATACAGAAAGGGAGGAGATTGTATTAGCCACTCTCCTTTCAAATAATGGCAGCCCTATATTTAAAATAGGCGATGAGATAACCTTTGGCCATCCCGGAAGGGTAATATTTCCACAGCTTCCTGAAAATCTCATCTCAAAGCCGACCCTTGTCTGGCTTATAGAGAACAGCCTTTCATCAACGCAGAAGGTTGAGGCATCGTATCTTACGAATGGCATAAACTGGAGGTCTGATTATGTTGTAACATTAAATGATAAGGATGACAGGGCTGATATTTTAGGCTGGGTTACTATTGATAATAAGAGCGGTGCTGCATACAAAAATGCAAAGCTGAAGCTTGTTGCAGGGGATGTAAATAGGGTTAAGGATGAATACGAATATAAAAACAAGATGCTCCGTGTAGCAGAGGCAGCAGTTAAGAAAGAGGCGCCGCAGTTTAAGGAAGAGGAGTTCTTTGAGTATCACATATACACCTTGCAGAGGCAGGCAACTATAAAAGACAATCAGATAAAGCAGATTAGCCTTGTGAAGGCTGGAAATATACCAGTTAAAAAAGAGCTGCTCTATTATGGCGCCAGATATTATTATTACAATCGTCATGGAGAGGCAATATCAAATCAGAAGGTTGGTGTATTTGTGGAGATAGCAAATAAGAAAGAGCACAATCTCGGCATGCCTCTGCCAAAGGGCACAGTCAGGGTGTATAAGCATGATAAAGAGGGAAGCCTGCAGTTTATTGGAGAGGATTCCATAGACCATATGCCTAAAGATGAAAAGGTCAGGATAAAGCTCGGCGATGCCTTCGATGTAGTTGGAAGCAAAAAGCAGACAGACTGGAAGAAGATTGCCTATGATACTTACGAGGCAGGCTTTGAGATTTCACTCAGAAACCACAAGAAGGAGGATGTTGTTGTAAAGGTTGTTGAGCCAATACCCGGCGACTGGACAATGCTTTCTTCATCCCATGAGCATAAGAAAACAGAGGCCTTTACAGCAGAATTTAATATCCCTGTGCCAAAGGACAAGGAGGTAAAGCTTATATACAAGGTAAGGATGAGATATTAGTAATACTAAGGGCGGCCGAGACTGTAGGGGCAATTCATGAATTGCCCCTACAAACAAAATGCTTTAATAGACAAAGAAGATAATCTGTGCTATAAATAAAGCAACTTACCCTTTATACGGAGGGGC
>JACRON010000189.1:20187-20759 GCA_016214425.1 Nitrospirota bacterium | reverse complement strand
TCAAGCCCTGCCTCTTTTAACTTAGCCAACTGCTCCTTGTTTATAAAACCGAGTGATACGCATGGGTGTATGCCTGCCTCTGCCTTTATCCTCTTTATCCATTCACAGATAGTATCAAGGTCTTTTTCATCTGCCTCTTTGCCGCTTATTACAATGCAAAACCTTCTTGCCTTAATCTTTTTCCCTTCTTTTGCAGCCTCAAGCATCTTTTCAATTGGTATTAAAGGGTACCTTGCTGCGTGGGTATTAAAATGAGACGACTGTGCGCAAAATTTGCAATCTTCTGGGCATATTCCTGATTTTGCATTTGTGATTGCGCAGAGGTCTACATTTTTCCCACGATAATGATTACAGACGAAGTTTGCGCCTGTAAGAAGGGGGTAGAAATCAGAATCAGCAGCATCAATCAGCGAGATCGCCTCGTCAAAGGTTATATCCTTGCCAGAAAGGACATTCTCAGTAATTCTTAATATTTTGTTATTCATTAATTTCTTATATATTACATAAGGCTTAATTGTCAATATAAATATGCAGAACCTATGAAAATCCTGTGGAAAAACCTGTGGAAACAG
>JACRON010000189.1:0-20170 GCA_016214425.1 Nitrospirota bacterium | reverse complement strand
TTCTCAGTAATTCTTAATATTTTGTTATTCATTAATTTCTTATATATTACATAAGGCTTAATTGTCAATATAAATATGCAGAACCTATGAAAATCCTGTGGAAAAACCTGTGGAAACAGATTTTTTATGCTTAAAAAGCCCTTGACAATCAATCAGCCAATAGGTAGAATAATATTAAAAAGGCAATGAGGATGAAGTAAAGCAATGTTATAATGTATTGAAATAATAAATAAAATCACTATCTATTGAGGAAGATGGATGTTTGAAAGGTTCACAGACAAAGGACGGAAGATAATAATCCTTGCCAGGGAAGAGGCAGAAAGGCACCAGAATGACTACCTTGGCACAGAGCATATTGCCCTCGGCATCCTTAGGGAAGGCGACGGCATTGCCTTAGCTGTCCTGAAAAAGATGGGCCTTTCACCTGAACAAATCAGGCTTGAGATAGAAAGAAACCTTCCCGGAAGCGGCAACACGCTAACCTTCGGCGAAATACCATTCACACCCCGCGTAAAAAGGGTTATAGAATATGCAGTTGAGGAGGCAAGGCTCCTCGGGCACAATTATATTGGAAGCGAACACCTCCTTCTCGGCGTTCTTCGTGAAGAGGAGGGCATAGGAGGAAAGATATTAAGAAGCCTCGGCGCTAATCTCCTTGCAGCAAGACAGCTTACAATTAATCTTTTACGCAGACTAAGTACAACAAAGGAAAAGGATAAAAAGAGCAATACACCTGCCTTAGATGAATTTGGAAGGGACTTGACAAGGCTTGCGTCGGAAGGGAGGCTTGACCCTGTTATTGGAAGGAATGATGAGATAGAAAGGGTCCTCCAGATATTAACAAGGCGCACAAAGAATAATCCTATATTAATCGGCGAGGCAGGCGTTGGCAAGACTGCAATTGTAGAGGGCCTTGCACAGAGGATAGTAGGCTCTGAGGTGCCTGAGAATCTTTTAAACCGCAGGGTTATTGCCCTTGACTTAGGAGCTCTTGTTGCCGGGACAAAATACAGGGGGCAGTTTGAGGAACGTTTAAAGATTGTGATGAAGGAGATTGTTATAAACGGCAATATTATTATATTCATTGATGAGCTTCACACACTCGTTGGCGCAGGCGCTGCAGAGGGTTCAATTGATGCATCAAATATGTTAAAGCCTGCTCTGTCAAGGGGCGAGATACAGTGCGTGGGCGCAACAACCCTTGATGAATTCAGAAAATATATTGAAAAGGATGGCGCTTTAAAGAGGAGGTTCCAGCCTGTTTATGTAAATGCGCCGAGCATTGACGAGACCATAAAGATAATAGAAGGTCTGAGGGAGAGATATGAGCTGCACCACGGTGTTGAGATAATAGACAAGGCAATAGATGCAGCAGTAAGGCTGTCAGACAGATATATAACAGACAGGCACCTTCCTGACAAGGCAATAGATGTAATTGATGAGGCTGGTTCAAGGGCAAAGCTTAAGACCTATAACCTGCCAAAGGAATTAAAGGAGATGGAGAACGGCCTGAAGCAGATTACAAAGGAAAAGTGCCTTTCAATTAAGCTTCAGGATTTTGAAAGGGCAGCAAAGTTCAGAGAGGATGAGGAGAGGCTTGGAAGGCTTATTGATGATACAAAAAAGGACTGGAAGTCTGTTCAGGAAAAGATGAGGCCGATTATAACAGAGGAGGATGTTGCCTACATAGTTTCTAAGATTACAGGCGTGCCGCTCTTTAAACTTGAAGAAGAGGAGTCAAAGAGGCTCCTTCACATGGAAGAAGAGCTCCATAAGAGGATAATAGGCCAGGACGAGGCAATTGCAGTAATGTCAAAGGCAATAAGACGTTCAAGGGCAGGAATAAAAGGGACTAAAAGGCCGATTGGCTCTTTTATATTCCTTGGCCCAACAGGCGTTGGAAAGACAGAGCTTGCAAAGGCATTAGCAGAGTTTATGTTTGATGATGAGAATGCATTAATCCGCATTGATATGTCAGAATACATGGAGAAGTTCAGCAGCTCAAGGCTGATTGGAGCGCCTCCGGGCTATGTTGGGTACGAGGAGGGCGGACAGCTTACAGAGAAGGTCAGGAGAAGGCCGTATTCAGTAGTTCTTTTTGACGAGATAGAGAAGGCTCATCCCGATATCTTTAATATGCTCCTGCAGGTGCTTGATAACGGCAGTCTGACAGACAGCTTTGGCAGAAAGGTGGATTTCAGAAATACGGTGCTGATAATGACATCAAATATCGGCGCAAGATTAATAGACAAGGCAACAACCTTTGGATTCCAGGCAGCATCAGAACAGGATGCTTATGAGAGGATGAAGGACGATATTAGCAGCGAGCTGAAGCGCACCTTTAATCCTGAATTTCTAAACAGGCTTGATGAGGTTGTAATATTCCATCAGCTTTCAAAGAAGCATCTGTTAATGATTGTAGATAAATTTATAGATGAATTGAATTTGCAGCTTGTTGAAAAAGGGATAAGCATAGAGCTTGCTCAGGAGACAAAGAAGTGGCTGATTAAAGAGGGTTATCAACCCTCATATGGCGCAAGACCAATGAGAAGGGTAATACAGAAGAATATCGGCGACAGGCTTTCAGAAGAGATTATAAAGGGAAGTTTTAAGGAAGCAAGGAAGATAAAGGTTATAATGAAAGAAGGCCTCCCTGCCTTTGTAGAAGACGAGGTAATGGCAGGGGCATAAAAAAATGTAGGGGCGTATGGCTATACGCCCTTAATTCTTAGCCAGTAGTCATACGCAATATTGAAAGGATTCAAGGTTTCAAGGGTTCGGGGGTTCAAGTGTTTAATTTCGCTTGACCCCTTGACCCCTCGGTTCCTTGACCCCAATTATTGGTTGGTTACTGGCTTTTGTTTTGTGGAAATACCCCTCACCCTAACCCTCTCCCCATAGGGGAGAGGGAAAGCATCTTTGCAACAAAGGAAGGGTGTTGAATTGAAGATGGAGCAGAGCGTATAAAAATGAGCATTGTTAATGAGGCATTAAAAAAGGCGTCAAAAGAGAGCGGGAAAGATAATGCACAGACAGGAAAGAGGGTTGTCTTTTTAGACAAGAGCCGCAGCAACAACATTCTTGTTATTATTGGCGCAGTAATTATTATTCTTGCCCTTGCCTTATTTCTTTTAAAGGGAAGGCTGCCATTATACAAAGGCAAGGGCATTCAAAAACCTGTTGCTGAGACTGCTCTTCCTTCAGCGCAGACAGCCCAACCGCAGCCATCCCAGCCATCTTCTGCTGATTCAGAAAGAGACGCTGTTAATCATCATAAAAGGGCATTGGAGCTATATAAAGAAAAGAGGCTTGCAGAGGCAATGGCAGAGCTTCTTATGGCAATATCCTTAAAGCCTGATATGGCATCTGCACATAACAATCTTGGTTTGGTATATAAAGAGAGCGGCAGATATAAAGAGGCAGAGAAAGAATACAAAGAGGCATTAAGGATAGAGCCAAAATATGTTGATGCAATGAACAATCTTGCAGTGCTTTACGATTATGAAGGCAAGCACACAGAGGCAGAAGAGCTTTTAAAAAAGGCGGTTGATACAGGGCCTAATAATGCGGTTTCCCATCTTAATTATGCTGTTACGCTGGAGAGGCTGGGCAGGATAGAAGATGCAAAGAGCCACTATAAAATGTACTTGAAACTCCTTCCTGATGGAGACAAAGGCCTCCGCGAGCGGATAAAGAAACATCTGAATAATCTTCAGGCGAATAAGAAATAATGGCAAAAAGACCCGCATCAAAAAGGAAAACAAAAAAGAAATGGAAGATACGAAGGCCAAAGATAAAGCGATGGCATGCAATCTCCATTCTTTTAGTCCTTATATTATTCAGCGCAGGCATTCTATTATATCTCCAGAAAGAAAAGAAGTCACCTTCTACAACCATAGTTACAAAAAAAGAAGAGCCTTTATTGCCCCATGTTGAACCGCCTAAAAAAGAGTCGCCGTCAAAAGTCCCTCCTGCGGAAAAACCCTTCCCCTCTGGGGAGAGGACTAAGATAAGGGGAAAAGGAGCTTCTGCAAAGATTGCTATTGTTATAGATGACCTTGGCAACAACAGAGATGCATTTAATAAATTCGTTAAGTTAGAGATACCCTTTTCGTTTTCAGTTCTTCCGCATCAGGACAATTCTATTTATATATCAAAAGAGGTGAGGAAGAGGAAATATGATCTCCTGCTTCACCTCCCCATGGAGCCAGAGGATAATGAAAAGGTTAAAGGTGAAGGCTTCATCGTGTCTGAAATGACGCCGAATGAGATGTTAAAACAGCTTGAGCATGATTTGAAATCTGTTCCTGGCGCTATTGGGGTAAATAATCATATGGGTTCATTTTTAACGCAGGACAGAAAGGCTATGGCAATTATCCTCGGCGAGATAAAGAGAAATGGCCTCTTTTTTGTAGACAGCCGTACAACCTCAAAGACAGTTGCCTATGATGTGGCAAAGAAGCTCGGCTTAAAGTCAGCAGAGAGGAATATATTCCTTGATGATATTGAAGATGAGGAGGAGGTAATAAAACAGATAGAGCTTCTTATCAACACAGCCAAAAAGAACGGTGTTGCAATCGGCATAGGCCATCCAAGGCCTGAGACCATTGCAGCATTGGAAAAGATGCTGCCTGCATTAAAGTCAAACGGGATTGAGGTTGTGCCGGTGTCAAGGCTGGTGAACTGATTTGCCCTCCAATGCTAAGAAATTATTTGACAGTAATAAAAATTTCTTTTACTATGTTTAGTAAGGCTTACTTAACCATATTTAAAACAAAGGAAGGAGATATTTTAGAAAGATATAATATGTTTGGTCATAGAAATTCCCAAAAGAACAAACAGTCTTATGAACATAAAAACCAACACGATGCTCATGTCCATACGCACGGCGCCATAGACTCATCTCTTTTTACCACTCAGCGGGGAATTTGGGCGCTCAAATGGTCACTTTTAGGATTGCTTGCTACCGCCCTTTTTCAAGTTGTTATCGTCTTTTTTTCTGGAAGCGTAGCCCTTCTTGCTGATACGATTCATAACTTCGGCGATGCCGCTACTGCTATCCCATTGTGGATTGCTTTTAGGTTTGCACGAAGAAAACCGACCAAACGATTTACCTATGGCTACGGCCGGGTTGAGGACTTGGCTGGCGTATCAATCGTATTCACTATCCTGTTTAGCGCCATCGTTGCCGGCTATGAATCCCTTGATCGCCTGTTTCACCCACAGTCTGTGATGCATCTATGGGCAGTAATTGTAGCTTCGGTAGTTGGTTTCCTCGGCAATGAGGCTGTGGCTCAATTTCGCATCAAGGTCGGCAAAGAGATCGGCAGCGCTGCACTCATTGCTGATGGTCATCATGCCCGTGTAGACGGTCTGACCAGTCTGGCGGTGCTTTTCGGCGCAGTCGGAGTTTGGCTGGGCTATCCATTAGCTGACCCTATTGTCGGTCTTCTTATTACTGCTGCAATCTTCCGAATTGTATGGGAATCTGGCAAGTCTATTTTCACCCGCTTACTCGACGGGGTAGACCCAGAGGTTATTGATGAAATTAAACATGCTGTGAATCACACCCAAGGGGTTTGCAATGTCTCTGAAGTGCGGGTAAGATGGCTTGGCCACCGACTTCATGCGGAGGTAAATATAGCCGTAAGTCCAGAGCTTTCCGTTGAGGAAGCACACGAGATAGCCACAGATGTCCGTCACCAGCTATTACATCATTTACAATATCTTTCCAATGCCACCATCCATATTGATCCTGTGAACGCATCAGGTGAGGAACATCATTGCATCACTGAACACGCACACGGAGATTTACCTGCTCATTCGCATTAGCAGAAAGAAACGAAGAGAAATGGATTCAGACCTAAAAAATACACTTTACAAAGAGGCAAAGCGGAGAGAGAGATTAAAATGATCAAAAATCTACCTCTTTTACAATGCCAGAATTGCAATGAGTACTTGATTGAAGACAGTGTTATGAAGAAGGTAGATAATATTGATAAGAATGTAGAGGTAGAAATTCTTAGTTATGCCGTATGAATATAAAAGTGCAACCACAAGCTTCTACCTGTCCACAATTCCTATATGCGTGTTGTCCTCGTTCAGGCCGTCAATAGTAGCGCCTAAGTCTATCATCCTCTTTAGATAATCAACCATTTCTTCAGATATGATTTCTCCGGGCACAAGAATAGGGATGCCAGGGGGATAAACAGTAATGATTTCCGAGCATATCCTGCCTGCAGACTCATTTATGGTGACAAATCTGTTTTTGTCAAAGAATGCCTCTCTTGGCGTCATTGCCACCTTATTGTCAAACACAGGAAGCTGTATATCGTCTATGGATGTAAGCTTAAGCTGGTTTTCAGTCAATGCTATTTCTTCTAAGGCTGAAACAAGCCTTTTTAAATCATCCCTTCTGTCTCCGATGCTGACAATAACAAGTATGTGAAATGGGTCAGCCATTTCAACCTGTATGTCATATTTTGTATTAAGTAGATGGGACACCTGATAGCCTGTAAGGCCGATATCCTTTACAGTAATGGTTAATTTGGTAATATCTAAGTCTCCAAGGTTATATCTGCTTATAATCTCTTTGCCAAAACAGGTGATGCCGGGAATCTTATTTATCTTAGTTCTTGCCTCTTCTGCAAGCTTTATTGTCTTTGAAAGGAGCTTTTCACCTTCTGTTGCTATCTGCATCCTTGCTAAGTCCAAAGATGCCATAAGTATATACGACGGACTTGTTGTCTGGACTAATTTGAGTATGTTTGTAAGGATGTTGAGATTTACCCTTTCTCCCCTTGCATGGAGCATGGATGCCTGTGTCATTCCGCCTATTATCTTATGCGTGCTCTGAACACATATATCCACCCCTGCCTCTAATGCTGATACAGGAAGCTCCTTATGGAATTTAAGGTGAGGGCCGTGTGCTTCGTCAATGAGCACTGTAAGGCCTTTTTCATGCGCATAGGAGATTATTTTTTTTAAGTCAACACATACACCGTAATAATTCGGGCTAGTTAAAAAGAGCACCTTCGCATCAGGATTGCTGTCTATGGTTTTTTTAATATCTTCAAATGTGACATTTAAGGTGAGCTTTAACTGGGAATCTACCGTTGGCTTTACAAATATTGGCTCTGCGCCAATTAGTATCAGGCCCGCAATGACAGATTTATGTGCGTTTCTTGAGACAATTACCTTTGTATTCGGGTCGCAGGCAGTCAGAATCATTGCATGGTTGCCGACTGATGTGCCGTTTACAAGAAAGTATGAACGGTCTGCGCCATAAGCCTTTGCAGCAAGGGCCTGCGCCTCTTTTATAACGCCTTTTGGTTTTTGAAGGGAGTCTACTTCATCAAGGGTTGTTAAGTCAATGGCGAATATCTTGTTTCCTACAAATTTTCTGAAACGTGTTGATATGCCTTTTCCGCTTTTGTGCCCTGGCGTGTGAAAAGAGATCTTCTTGCTCTCCGCAAGCTGAACCATTGCATCAAAAAGAGGCGTTCTTAATTGTTCGTCATTATTCATCTGGTCTTAGTGATAGGTAAATATCGGGGCATTGTCTTCAATAATCTTGTCATGCTCCTGCATGTTCTTTCTTATATGTTTAGCCAGATGAAAGCTTGAGATATGTGTCTCCCCATCATAATACTGCAATGTTCCCTTAATCCTTTTCTTTATTGCATTATCAAGTTCTTCTTTTGTAAATTTCATCGGGTCATTCTTCTTGGACGCTGTTACAAATCCCCACGGCAGGCCGAAAGAAGGAATATATGCTTCATATACGCATACAATAGGAAAGGCTGTTTTTATTGTCTGATAAACAGATGATAAGCAGAGCAGGCTGTGCATCGCTGTTGTTCCTGCCTGCAAAGAGATTGTTCCTTCAGTGCTAAGCCGCTTATTTACAATTCCGTAGAATTCCTTTGTATAAAGCAGATAAGCAGGTCCTTCTTCAACAGGCTCTGAAATATCTATTATTATCACATCGTAGATCTCATCGGTTTCCTCAAGGTATTTCCTTGCGTCAAGGTATCTTAATTCTACCCTCTTATCATCAAAAGAGCCCTGATGCCATTCGGGAAGGTGTATTTTACACGCCTCTACAACCTCCTGGTCTATGTCTACCATCAGGACATGCTCTACTGATTTATGCCTTAAAACCTCACGCAGGGTGGCGCCTTCTCCGCCGCCCACTATAAATACCTTTTTTGGATTTGGGTGTGTTAACAGGGCAGGATGGACTAATATTTCATGATAGATAAATTCATCCTTTTCAGTGGACTGCATCTTGCCGTCTAATACAAGGCAGCGGCCGTAACTTCCGGTCTGCATTATTTCCATCTGCTGATACTTTGTCTGCTTTGTATAGAGGATGTCTTTTATACCGTGTATATGGCCTTCGTCAGGACTCAGATAATCGTTAAACCATTTGAAGCTCTTTGGCTCCATAGCTTATTTCTTCTCCCTCAACAACCTTGTGCGGTAGTTTTTGACTTCCTAATGAGATTGTGCCCCTCTTCATCTCAACCAGAGATGAATTTTTTGCCTGGAATCTTTCTATGAGATACTCTGCTGCCTTTTCCGGCTTTAGCAGGTCGCCGCAGGTGAAGATGTCAACTGCTGCATATCCATATTCAGGCCATGTATGAATTGATAGATGCGATTCTGCAATTATTACCATTCCGCTGATGCCGAATGGGCTGAATTCATGGAATGAAGTCTCTATTATTGTTGCCTTTGCCTTTTTTGCTGCTGCAATTAATGCATCCTGAACCTCTTTTATGTCATTCAGGATTTTGGAGTTGCAATCCTTTAACTCCACTAATAAATGAGTACCTAAAGCTTGCACTCTTTTCCCCCTTTCATTCTTTTTGGGCTGCACCCATATTTAGTTGTGAATGATGAAGTTTTTCTTAATCCCGTTAGAAATTTATCTCTAACGGGATTAAATTCACCTCTTAAAGCGAAATATATCAAATAATTTTAAATTGTCAAGAGGAAAAATCAATATCTTGTATATTTTTTTTGCCCATACAAGGCATTGCTTCAGCGAAATTGAGGCGTGATTTATTGCAAAATGGCATTTAGAGCCGATTTACAGAAACTCATCACAAAAATTTCAGAAATCATGTCAAAAATAATTTTTTTATTTTTTTTCTTGCAATTAAGAAAAAAAGAAATAAAATATAAAAAAGTTTCTTTAAAGATACAAATAGGTCTTAGGAGGAAAGATGTTTAAAGGAAATTTTATAGAGATAGATTCTGTTTTGGTTGATAAAAAAATATTTACCACTCCTTATTTATGCGATGTTGAAAGGTATGCGTGCAAGTCTATGTGCTGCTACAGGGCATGCATAGTGCCTGAGAGCGAGATTAAGAAGGTCAGAAGTCATTTAAAGGGCATAGAGTCGTTTTTAAGCAAAGAGAACAGAGAGGCGATTGAGAAAAAGGGGTTTGTTGCAAGGTGCGAAAAGCAATGTCCGAATGGCTGCGAGATTCATCCTGACGAGGCAAGGGCAGCAAGAAGGCTCTTTGGGGAAAGCGAGGGGTTTAAATGCTTCCTTATATATAAAGGGGCATGTGTATTTCTTTATACAAACAAGAAAGGGCTAAGATACTGCGCAATACATACCTATGCAATGGAAAATGGGATGGCTTGGGAGGTTTTTAAGATGAAGGACTGCGTTCAATATCCCCTGTCAGTATATACTAAGGATGGAAAAAAGGTGCTTACTGTACAGGATACTCCGTTTCTTGAGCATATACCGTGTATGAAAGACAAAACTGGTGAGCCGATGTATAAAAGCCTTGAAAAGACTATCACAGCCCTTCTTGGCAAGAAATTTAATGGCAAGCTGCAAAAATATGCAAAGAGACATTTTGTTTGACAAAGATTGCTTCTTGAATATATACTAATAATAGTAAAATCTTAAAAGGGGGAGATTGCATAGTTGTCTTGTCTTTGGCTTGCAATGGCAAAGATAAATTATGAGGTTCTTAAAGGTTGAAAAGATAATACTCTCTTTTTTAATAGCAGCAGTATTAATCCTTAATATTGTCAGTCCAATTGCTGCTGCTGTTATAAAGTCAAATTACAATGGCGAGAGGCTGCCAACCTGCAACCTATTCTGCAATCTTTCTCTAATGGATGATAAGGCAAAAAAGGATATTCCCTGTCCGCACCATGCTAAAGAGGCAAAAAAGAAAAGGCTTAATGAGCTTTTCCAATGCAGAATAAGCCAGTCGCCATGCCATGATACGGCTGCTACACAGCAGGCAGGGACACAGGTTGACCCATATCTTCTCAGCGATTATGCCTTTGATGATAATTTGGGTATCCTTTCTTTATATTCTGTAAAATTAAATATTCCATTTCAGATATACGATTTTTCCTTAGAAAAACCACCAACAATTCTATCCTAAATTAACTCTATTTTAATCCAAAATTAAAAAGTTTTTTTACACAGGCCATGCACAGGTCTATGTATATCTGTGTCTGTATTCTATTTGTCTGTGATTTTTCCTTGCCCTTTTCTCTTTTCAGAGGAGTTAGGTGAGGGGTGTGAGGAGGTTTAATAGTTTTATGATATTCAAAAAGATATTATTAGCGGTACTCGTTCTTCTTGTTCCAATTGAGGCCTTTGCCGCAGGCGAGTGCGGTTTATCCTGCTGCATTGCAGGCGCATCAAGCTCGGGCGTAACGCTTGCATCAAGATTCGGAATATCGCTTCAATATGAATATTCCTATATGAAGCCTTTAAGGGAAGGAAGCACTGAGGTTACGCCAGGATATGTGCTTGACAAGAAATTTGCTGAAGGCGCCGCTGAATACAAGGTGCCAACAGAGATGGTAATGCAAAAGTATTCCCTTATAGGCAGCTATCCTGTAACAAAGGATTTTATGCTTATTGCCATTGTCCCGTATGTGATTAACGATATGACCATGAGGCACAGGATTGGAAGCATGGTAATGGATATGAAGATGGATACAGTCTCCGGCATTGGCGATGCATCGCTAATTGCCTATTACACATTTTATCAGGATGAATTAGTGAGGCCGACATTAAGATTTTCAGGCGGTCTTGGCATTAAAACACCAACAGGAAAAAATAATGAGAAGGATAAGAACGGCCAGCTTTATCATGCAATGATGCAGTCTGGCACAGGCTCATGGGATCCATTGTTTATGATAAATGGCATGGTATTTCTTGACCCTGTATGGCTTCAGGCAAATATATTTTATCATCTTACAACAAAGGGCGATTCAGGCTATGAATTCGGCGACCAGCTTTCAGCCAATATAGTCAGCAGGTATCAGCTATTTAACAATATAAACATTGGCCTTGAGGTGAACGGTGTATATGCAGGCAAGGATAAAGACTATGACAACAGGTTTACAACAAACACAGCCCTTTTGGATGATACATCAAATACAGGGCTCTTTGCTGTGTATGTAACGCCTGCAATCCAGATAAAGATACCGAATACAGGCGGGAGTTTTGAGATAAAGTATCAGCAGCCTGTATATCAGAATGCCAACGGCATACAGCAGGTGATTGACTGGAGGGTGTTTGCATCTCTTACATGGAACTTTTAACAGATTAATGTAGGGGTTCAAAATTTTGAACCCCTACTTAAAGGGGATGATTATGAAAAGGATAATTTGTTTAATCTTACTAATCTTTATTGCTGCAGGCTGCGGCGGTGGCACAGCAACAAGCGGAGGAAACAGCAATCCAAATAATGGAAAGACCGCAACACCTGCTGCCAGTAAACTGGGCTTCTCAGGTGGTTTTGTTGATGTAGACGGCGATGGAATCGCAGACTTGGTAATAGGCGCGCCTAATGCATCTGTATCTTCCAATTTAGGGGCTGTCTATGTATATAAGGGCGATTCATCAGGCGGGTATTCTTCTGCTCCTGCCTTTACCCTAAAAGGCGACGACAACTTTGGCTATTCCTTTGCAAAAGTTGATAATGATGTTTTTGCTGTTACTGCCATTAATGGAGATGGAGATGATTCATCCCTTTGCGGCGCTGTTTATATCTACAAAGGCGGCAGCAACGGTCCTACTCTCATCAAGAAACTTGCAGGTGAGGGGCCAATTGATAAGTTTGGATTTTCCATTGCCTCAGGCGATTTGAATGGCGATGGACATAAAGACATAATGGTTATGGAGAGATAGCTATTGGCGCGCCAAATGCTGTTGTTACACTTGGGATAGTCTCAAACCGCGACACAGGAAGTTTATATATTGTAAAAGGTGGAACAGGCGCCAGAACGATTAACCTGAATTCTTCTCCTCCTCCGGCTGATTTGATAGTCCGCATAGACGGGGCAGACATGTTTTACCGCTTTGGTTCCTCTCTTGCAGCAGTAGATGCTGATGGCGACAGCCTGACTGACATTGCTGTGGGCGCGCCAACAGCGGACAGCAGCTTTATCATGAGCGGCAAGGTCTATCTATTTTTGGGCAAGCATATTGGATCAGCCACTACCATTGCGAATGCCGCAGTAGTGTTTAATGGCGATGCAATGCATCAGGGTTTTGGTGCCTTTCTTGCGCCTGCGCCCAATGCCAAGCTTTTAATCGGAGCGCCATGGTCAAATAAATATAGCGGCAAGTTTTACATAGGCGATCTTGCCACAGGAGGAACTGGCGGCGGCGGTGGAGGCGGCGACCACCAGCATTGATTAGATTTTATTCTGAAAGGAGAACGAAGATGACTAAGAAAATTATTATATTCTTGATAATCTGTATGGCTATTGTTGGCTATGCCATTCGTATCAAGGCTGTTGATTATGTTTTTGAAAATTTTAATGCCAGAGACAGGGTATTGCAGCCTGTGCCAACAGGACATACACCGGGCAAGGATAACGGTGGTGGAATCGGCGCCCACATGGTGGGAGAGGATTGCGGTATCTGCCATAGACCTGACGGAAAGGCGTCAAACTATATTTTTACTATGGCTGGAACCCTCTATGAGGATAAGGCTGCAAGAAGGCCTCTTGCAGGTGGGGAGGTAATACTGCAGGATAAAGACGGAAATGTGATAAGCATGACCAGCAATGAGGTAGGCAACTTCTGGACTTATACGCCCATAGCCAGTCACCCTTATGCTGTAGCAGGCCATGGCACTGTTACTAAGCTTTATACTGAGAATCCAGATGGGACCATTACCCCAGCCAACCCTGCTGATACCAGGACATGGCTTTACAAGACATGGGTAAAGAATGGCGACCATGTTGTTTATATGGCTACTGTAGCGCCTGTAGGAGGAGGTTCAGATGGCACCTCAAGGATGGGCTGCAGCATGCATCATTCTCCATTTGGAAGCAGAGGCGCACTCTGGACATCAAGAAATGGCACACTATCATCCTATCCGCAAGCAGGGATCAGCTTCAAAAAACATATCCTCCCCATACTCATGAGCCGGTGCGCATCCTGCCATTTACCGGGTGCCACAACAACAAGGCTGGTAATGAAGTCAGACATAGATTATTCTTACCCTGATGCAAATTCCACACAGATAGACTATAGCAAGGCTCACGACCTGACTGCCTATGCAGGATCATCGCTTACAGTCAGTGGCACACTATGGGATAAGTATGGACCAGGTCATTATACTGCGGAGTATAGTGCAAACCCTGATCAAAGCCTATTATTGCTTAAGCCCAAGATAGGCGGTCAGAACCATGGAGGCGGCTACTATTGGACTGAAAACGATGAAGACTATAAGGCAATAAGGCAGTGGATAGCTGAAGGCGGTCAGAATAATTAAACGGAGAATGATTATGAAATTGAGATTGTTTTTAATACTAATGTTGATACTTATGCCGACAACTGCCTTTTGCATCTCCATTGGCGAGTCAGCGCCTGATTTCATTCTAAGGGATATAGATGGAAAAGAGGTTTCACTAAAAGATTATAAGGGAAAGGTGATTTTTGTAAATTTCTGGGCAACATGGTGTTCGCCGTGCAAAAAGGAATTTCCAGAGTTAAATAAATTTTATGAGACATATAAAGACAATGACCTTGTTGTCTTAGCTGTAAATTCTGACCTTAAAAAGGGCAGTGTTGAAGATTTTTTGACAAGATACCCGGCTAAAATGACTGTTCTGTTAGACCCTGGCGCAAAGGTTGTCGGCTCATACGGGCCAAGGGCAATGCCCACCTCATATATTATAGACAGAAAAGGGGTTGTGAGGTTTATCCATTTTGGATTTGATGAAAAGAATGATCCGATGAAATGGGTAAAAGAGGTTAAAGAACTTCTGAAGGAGATAAGATGATTACACAGATTACAAAAACAGATTACACAGATGAATTGTTTTAATCTGTGTAATCGTATTTCCAAAATCTGTGTAATCAATCTTTCATAGGAGGAGAAATGAAGCTGTTTAGACTTTTGATGCTTATTATTATAGCAGCCATTCTTGTTGGCTGTGCAGCGACAAGCCCATGGCAGAGGGAGCATCTGTCAAAGCCTGTTATGCAGTTTGACCATAATAAAGAAGAGACGATTGCAAGGGAGCACATGCTGAATACACTTGAAGGCTCTGCAGGAGGGTTCGGAGTAGGAGGTGGTGGCTGTGGCTGCAATTAAAAAAGGAGCTTTTTACTTTGCCGTCTGTTTATTAATATTATTCGGCTTGTCTTTGCCATACAATGCAATGGCAGAGGAATATGTATCTACAGACATCAACTATTATAAGTTTGACGGCTTGACTGTAATTAAGCCAATGATTACGCTGAACAAGGATTTATCCCTGAAAACATCTATCCTTCTCAGGGCAACTTTGGATAATGTGGAAACGCAGACAACAACAGTTGATGCAGTATCAGGCGCTACAAAGACAACAACAACTACATCAAATACAAAAGATGAGGATAATAGAAAGAATCTTACCTTTGGTATTACACATGCAATCAGCTTATACAAGATTGATGTAGGTTACGACTACAGCAGGGAAAAGGATTATACATCACAGACGCCGTCTATCCAGCTTTCAAGGGACTTCTTTGACAGGAATACAACTCTCAGCATCGGCTACAGCCACAACTTTGATAATGTTATGGGAAAATATATGTCAAAGGCGCAGGATAAGGATGTTAATAATTACTCAATATCTTTAGCCCAGTTTGTTTCACCCATAACTGTTGCGCAGATAGGTTATACATATTCCCATGCAACAGGCTATCTCGGCACAGGAAACAGAAAGGTTGCCTTATCCGGAGGCGGCGATAGCGATGAGTATCTCCCTGATTCAAGAAAGCGAGATGCAATAGGCGTACGCCTTGCCCAGTATATTACACCCATAAACAGCGCAGTTCATCTTATATACAGGTGGTACAGGGATGACTGGTGGATAAAATCAAATACCTATGGCATCCAGTATTATCAATATGTCGGCGATAATACATATGTGCGGCTTGAATACAGGTATTATGCGCAGGACAAGGCATTTTTCTATAAAGACAGCTATGCAGGAAGCGAGCAGTTTATTACATCATCAAATTTATACAGCGAGCTTCATTCCCATCTCTATGGCGTTAAGCTTGTCCACTATCTTAAATCTCCAAACATAAGCACAGAGGTAAAATACGAGCGCTATCGCCAATCCACAGGGCTTGACGGCGATATATTTATGTTTGGGGTAAGGTATCTGTTTTAGAGGTGAGAGGCGCTCCCATACTTTTTTTATCCTCCTTTCTTAGAAGTATGCGGAGCGTCGCTCTATTTTTCAAAGAGGGTATGCTTAAAACTGCAACAAACCGTTTCATATCGATCCCCCATGAAAATTATTTTTCAATTAAATAGCCGCTGTCCCTATTTTCAATGTATAACAAGAGGGGCTTTAAAGCCCCTCTTGTTTACAGCTCCAGATAATCCCTGTGGCCGAAGCCTTTTGTGTAATTAATGAGCCATATCTTTTTTGGCATTATCTTTATAAAACGAGAATCAGGATTTGGAGGAAAGCTCTTTATAACTGGAAATTTCTCTGAGTAAATCCTGAATACGAAAGGCATATCTTCTTCTTTTATTGGTGATGCCTTGCCTTCAATCTGGAGTCCGGTTATCTTCATCCAGTCCGTTTTGACATCCTCGTCTATGGTGAGCGCTACATTGTTGTTTTTCTCTATATTGGCAAACTTAATGGTTTTCAATGATGTGCCAAAATAGATGGTAAACCCATCATTAACATAAACCACAGTAGATACATGGGGCTGCTTTGGGTCATTTGAATTAATTGATGCAAGGTTTCCGTAAAGATGATTTTTTAGATAGTTTAAAACTTCGTTCTTGATATTGTCTGACATAAGTAAGGCCTCCTTTTATGAAATACTAAAGTTAACGAAATAATTAATGTAATATACCCCTCACCCTATCCCTCTCCCGCAAGGGGAGAGGGAATCTGAGAGAGCTTCTCCTCCAAGTAGTGAGGGAATCCTATTGTTTCCCCTCCCTTGATGGGAGGGGATAAAGGGGAGGGTGTTTAAAATGCAATCTCATTTATTACTTTTGTGTTAAATTGACACCCCCTTTCCCCACTCCTCATCAAAGGCAATCTCATTAAGTGGTTTTCTTGAGAGGCCTTTGGTCTTATCCTCAAGCGGATAGCCTATGGGAAAGATTCCAACAACCCGTATATTAGACGGAATATTAAGCAGGCTCCTGATCTTTTCCTCGTCAAACACACCTACAAATACAGTGCCGAGTCCAAGGCTATGGGCTGCGAGCATTAGGTTCTGGGATGCAATACCAATATCTGTCATGTAATAGTTCTGGTTCCAGAGTGTGCCCGATTGTGCAGGGTCAGCACAGGCAACAATTGCAACAGTCGCCTCTGAAATGCCTTTTCTTGAAGGATTTGATTTGTAGCAAAATAAAAAAAAAAAGGATTCAACATAGGACAGCTCGCTGAGCTTTTCCCTGATTTTTTTGTCCTTAACAACAATGAATCTCCAGCACTGGAGATTTGCCCAAGACGGGGATTGCTGAACTGCCTCAAGTATTTTCTTTAGCTTTGCATCTTCCACTGGTTTGTCAGCGAATCTTCTTACACTTCTCCTTGTTTTAATAGCTTCTAAGATTTCCATAAGCGCCTCCTATTCCCTTTCCTGTCATTGCGAGCGATAGCGAAGCAATCTCTAATCCCCCTGTTATTCCCTTTTAGCAAATGGGGATATATTAAATTCCCCTCTTTAATAAAGAGGGGTTAGGGGAGATTATTGTTTCTACTTCGTTGCCTTGTCCCTCTCAATGACACATAAATATTCAGATTGTGAAAAAATCTTGACATACGATATCAGACTACAGTATACTTTGTCAAGTAGTTACATTTTAGTTATACAGTTTCAAAAAGTATACTATAGGAGGTTTTGTATGAAACATGGGTGCTGTCCTGTTGAAAAGGCAATAAAGATTATCGGCGGAAAATGGACGATATTGATATTAAGGGACCTTTTTACAGGCACAAAAAGGTTCGGAGAGTTAAGAAAGTCCCTCATCGGCGTCAGCCCAAAGACGCTCTCAGGCAGGCTGCGATATTTAGAGAAAGAGGGTATAGTTGCAAGAAAGATATTTCCAGAGGTGCCGCCTCGTGTTGAATATGCCCTGACCAAAAGGGGAAAGAGCCTTGGCGTGATTATAGAGAGCATGAGGGTTTGGGGAGAGAAGAACAATAAGCAGTAATGAACTGTTTTTCATTACATTGAAGGATAAATACAGAAAAGTTACCTCATGGTGGTCTAAGCATGGCATAATATTCTCGCCTTTTTAGGCCTGGCTTCTTCAACAAACACCTTTTTTATCTCTCCTTAAATATTGCTTGCATAATATATAAAAACTTATATAATGGATACGCATCCATGAAACCTCTTAACTTCATAGGTTCAAGCTTGGACGATCTCCGGAATTTCCCGGACGAGGCTCGTAAAGCAGCGGGCTTTGAATTATATTCCGTTCAATGCGGACTTGAGCCGAACGATTGGAGGCCCATGACAGGCATAGGTCGTGGGGTCAAGGAAATTCGCATACACGTCTTGGGAGAATGGCGCATCATCTATGTGGCGAAGTTAGAGGATGCCGTTTATGTTCTCCACTCGTTTCAAAAGAAGAGTAGAAAAACGAATCAACATGATGTTGAAATTGCTCGCAGGCGATATAAGCAAATTGGAGGGTAGTATTATGAAAGAACCTATTGTCAAATCTTCCGGCAACGTATTTCTTGATCTGGGCTTTCCTCCTGAGGAAGCCGCAATTCTTCAGATGCGTTCCGAGATCATGGCTGATATCCGGAAGATCATCAAAAGCAAGAAGCTGACGCAAGCTAAAGCGGCTGAGATTCTTGGTGTCAGCCAGTCACGGGTCTCTGACTTAATAAGAGGCAAATGGGAGAATTTCAGCCTGGAGATGCTCATTGCGCTTGCAACGAAGGTTGGCATGCGTATCAGCCTTAAAAGGGCCGCGTAGACGCGAGTTAGCAAGTCGCTCCACACCGACCGCTTCGCGGCGTGTGAGCTCATTGTTATAGGATAATGGAATATAGCCTGACTTGCCTATTTAATCTGTCCTGTCTGCAAAAATAAGCAATAATGAAAAAGTATTGCAGCCTGCTTACAATTCCTTTATACTTATAGGTGAAAAAGGCATATTTAGATTTCGTAATTATCAGTTAGGAATTATGCCAAAATTATTGTCAATTGTTTTTTGTTTTTCTGTTTGGCAAATAAGGAACAGAAAGCTATCTAATAACTTGTAGAGGCTGTAGGAAAGGTCAAAATATGCTATAATAAAAAATGAAAATGGCCATTTTGATTTCAGCCTTTTTCTACAGATTCGTTATAACAAAAATTATGGAAGCAAGGAGGATAGAAGATGTTGGCATTAGATAAGCAAAAGATAATTAAGAGTTTGCAAGATCTGCCAGAAAAAACTACAATTGAAGAGGCGATGGAGCGTTTATATTTGCTTGAAAAGATTGAAAAGGGAATTAAACAGGCAAACGAAGGGCAGTGTATCTCTCATGAAGAGGCAAAAGAAAAGATGAAGAAATGGCTAAAATAAAATGGACACCCCAATCTTTGGAGGATGCTGAGGCTATATCTAATTTTATTGCCCGAGATTCAACTTATTATGCAAGCATGTTTACAGTAAAGGTCTTTGAGGCAGTAGAAAAATTGGAATTATTTCCTGAATCTGGACGGATTGTTCCAGAATTAAATCGAAAAGAAATAAGAGAAATCATTCTTGGGAATTACAGGATAATTTATAGAGTCAAAAAGGATGTAGTAGAAATACTAACGGTTTATCATTCAGCAAGATTGCTTGAAACGGAACATATAGAAAATTTGTTATAACAAATTAGTAGAATAAACAAGCAAAGCCTGCCGCGACAACTGCAGCTATTGTTAATGCCTGTGGCTGGTTTTTGAGGTATACAGATTAAAACAGTAGCATTCAATGGTTTTTAAATTGCAGTCCTTGACAATAAAGGAAAAGGGTGAGAAAATAAAGCTGAAAAAGGCTGCTGGTTTGTAGGTTGTAAAAGAAGGGATAGGGGAAGCATCCCCATTATTCCGCGTCTCCATTATATTATTCCTAATATTTTTGCACACTCGTTATTTATAAATTGCAAAAAAAGGCATGAAGTGTTATAAATATTATCAATGAGCCCTTCAATTTTCAGAGAGAAAGGGTATAGATTCTACTTCCTTTCGAATGAGGAAGACAGAATCCATATCCATGTAACATGCGAGTATGGAGAGGCTAAATTTTGGATAGAGCCCATAATATCACTGGCTGTGTCTCATAGGTTGAATCCAAGAAAGTTGAATGAAATTCAAAAAATTGTTGAGGAGCATAAAAATGAAATCATTAAAACATGGCAAAAGCACTTTAGTAAGCGTTGAAAATATAACGCCATTTGGCATTTGGATTTTTGTAAAAGAAAAGGAATATTTTCTAAGCTATAAGGATTATCCATATTTTAAAGACCAGACATTGAGTTCCATACAAAATGTTAAATTACTTCATGGTTATCATTTATATTGGCCTGAACTGGATATTGATTTGGAAATTGACAATCTTGAAAATCCAGAAAAATACCCCCTAAAATTTGAATCAAAGAAGCATCTCACGAGTCATTCAACGGGACGGCGAG
>JACRON010000003.1 GCA_016214425.1 Nitrospirota bacterium | reverse complement strand
TCGTCCCCTTCATCTTATCAAGCAGGAACTCCATGCTCTCTACTATGCTAAGCGGATTAAGCACCTTTCTGAGTATCCACATCTTGTTAAGAACCTCTTGCTCTACAAGAAGCTCCGCTTGCCTTGTGCCAGAGGAGTTTATATCTATCGCAGGGAACACCCGCTTGGCAACAAGCTTCCTGTCAAGATGCAGCTCCATATTGCCTGTTCCTTTGAACTCTTCAAAGATAACATCGTCCATCCTGCTCCCTGTATCAACAAGGGCAGTGGCAATAATCGTAAGGCTGCCGCCGCTTTCAATATTCCTTGCTGCGCCAAAGAACCTTTTCGGCCTCTGCAGCGCATTGGCATCAACACCGCCTGAGAGCACCTTGCCGCTCGGCGGGACAATCATATTATACGCACGGGCAAGACGCGTAATGCTGTCTAAAAGTATTACAACATCCTTATTATGTTCAACAAGCCTCTTTGCCTTTTCAATCACCATCTCAGCTACCTGAACATGACGCTGTGCAGGCTCATCAAAGGTAGAGCTCACAACCTCTCCCTTTACCTGACGCTGCATATCAGTAACCTCTTCAGGACGCTCATCTATAAGAAGAACAATAAGGGCTATCTCTGGATGGTTCTTTGCAATAGACTTTGCTATGGACTGAAGAAGCATGGTCTTGCCTGTCCTCGGCGGCGCAACAATAAGACCCCTCTGTCCTTTGCCAATGGGTGTAATAAGCTCCATTACCCTTGTGGACATGTCCTTAGGGTCATATTCCAATTTCAGTTTTTCATCAGGAAATATTGGCGTAAGGTTGTCAAATAATATCTTATCCCTTGCAATCTCAGGGTCTTCATAGTTTATCTTTTCAACCTTCAGAAGGGCAAAATATCTCTCACCCTCTTTGGGCGGCCTTATCTGGCCTGATACTGTATCGCCTGTCCTCATATTAAATCGTCTTATCTGAGAAGGCGAGACATATATATCATCAGGTCCTGGCAGATAATTGTAATCAGGCGCCCTTAAGAACCCGAAACCGTCAGGCAGGGTCTCTAAGACGCCCTCGCCGTATATAACGCCGTTCTTATCGCTCTGCGCCTGAAGTATGGCAAAGATAAGCTCCTGCCTTCGCAGGCTGGCAGCGCCGTCAACCCTAAGCTCCTTTGCTACCTGCGTAAGCTCCTCAATATTCTTTTCTTTTAAATCAACCAAATTCATAAATTATGCTCCTGAAATTAGACACAATTGTGTCTTTAGTTTTTAATATAGTCTTATATATTGATTAATATGCATACCTTCATTGAGATTCTTTAGATGTGGATACTAATAGGGAACGGCACAAATAAGATGCTCACCATGCCTTTTTTATAGATTTTACAAAAGGATTGATACAATGTACAGAAGGCACCCTTTATTCTTTTAATTTTGTTTTTAATTTAAGGCTTGTTGAATTTTATCAGAAGGAACACCTTAATAACAAGTAATAGTATACAATATAATCTATTTCTTGTCAATATCCTTTTTATCTGCCGGCTGTTCAACAGGCTGCTGGACTGGCGCTGACTCGGTCTTTTCCTGCTTCACCTTATCAACTACTGATGAGCCCACCTGCTCCTTTGATAAGTATGCAAGGCTTAAAGATGTCAGCATAAACACAACAGCAGCAATAGTTGTCAGCCTGCTTAAGAATGTCCCTGCCCCCCTGCTTCCGAATATGGTCTGGCTTGAACCGCCAAACACCGCTCCTACCTCAGCCCCCTTGCCTGTCTGAAGCAGGACTATTAGTATTATTAGGATGCTTACAATTATATGTATTGCCACTAACAAGGTTGTCATTATTATAAATACCTCCCTTAAAACAGGGTAATTTTAATACTAAATCTACGCCTTTGTCAATATAAATATAATTTTTGACAAAAGGCATTTTGTTTACTATAATCTAAAACTAAATATAGATAGGGAAATTTATGGGAGAAAATAAATGCTTGCATCTGACCTGCTTGTTGAATGCCTGAAAAAAGAGGGTGTTGAATATATCTTTGGCATACCAGGCGAAGAGACCCTTTACATAATGGAATCCCTGCGAAAGGGAAAGATGCAATTCATCCTTACGCGGCATGAGCAGGGCGCTGCATTCATGGCAAATGTGTACGGCAGACTCACTAACAGGCCAGGGGTCTGCTTTGCCACACTCGGCCCAGGCGCATCAAACCTTCTTACAGGCGTTGCTGATGCATATTTAGACCGCGCCCCCCTCGTAGCAATAACAGCCCAAGCATCATTAAAAAAGGTGCACAAGGAATTCCACCAGTATATTGATATTGTAAAAATGTTCCAGCCCGCAACAAAATGGAATGCACGGGTTGAAAGGCCAGAGGTAATCCCAGAGATAGTAAGAAAGGCATTTAAGATTGCGCAACTGGAAAAGCCCGGCGCAACGCATATTGAGCTTCCAGAAGACATTGCTGCAACAAAAACAGATGGCATGCCGCTATCAGGCGACGGCATAGAATATCCGCTTCCTAATCCTGATGCAATAAAAAGGGCTGCCTCTATTATTGAGCAGGCAAAAAGCCCGATTATATTGGTTGGAAATGGCGTAACCCGCAGAAGGGCAGCAGAAGAGCTAAGGGAATTTGCTGAACATCTGCAGATTCCCATTACAAATACCTTTATGGGCAAAGGCTCTATTGATTATAGAAACCCGCTTTCGCTCTTTACTGTAGGCCTTCAGGCGCGCGACTGGGTAATGTGCGGCTTTGACCGCGCAGATGTGGTTATTGCCATTGGCTATGACTTTGTTGAATACTCGCCATCACACTGGAACCCTGAGAAATATTAAAGGGAAAAAAGAGATTCAAGATATATACTGCATTAAGGGAGACTATCCTCAAGGAGCTTACAGAATATAAGAATGACAACTCCTTTCCAATGAAGCCGCAGAAGGTGACATCAGATTTAAGGGCTGCATTAGGGCATGATGATATTTTGATATCTGATGTTGGCGCGCATAAGCTCTGGATAGCAAGGATGTTCCCAACTCACAAGCCGAATACTGTATTAATCTCCAATGGCTATGCAGCAATGGGCATTGCCCTGCCAGGCGCAATAGCTGCAAAGCTTGTGCATCCAAAAAAGAATGTAATTGCAGTTGTTGGCGACGGCGGCTTTTTAATGACCTCCTGCGAGCTTGAAACAGCAAAGAGGCTCGGACTCGGGATTATAACTATTGTCTGGGTAGACAACAGCTACGGCCTTATAGAATGGAAGCAAAAGGACTTGTTTGGAAAGGCATTTGGCGTATATTTTAAAAACCCTGATTTTGTGAAATATGCAGAGTCCTTTGGCATAAAGGGGTATAAGATTAACAAGGCAGGAGAGTTTCTTCCCCTCCTTAAACAGTCATTAGGCACAAAAGAACCTATCCTAATAGAAATTCCAATTGACTATTCAGAAAACCTAAAGCTCACTGAAAAGCTCGGCAGGATTACATGCCCGATATAAATTATTATGTCAAACCAGAATAACGACACCACATTAAAGATTATCACAAAAGAACAGACGATACTGTATCAAGGCATCATGCTGTAATAGAGGAAAAGAAGGGGCAGTATGTAATTAAGGATTTAGAAAGCACTAACGGCACCTTTGTTAATGGCCTGCAGGTTTCTGAGGCCTTTTTAAATGAAGGCTCTATAATAAGACTCGGAAATACAGAGTTAAGGTTTATACCTGTTGAAGAAAAGATTGAACTTACGCCAAGCAAGAAGGACAGGTTTGGCGATATTGTCGGCAAGAGCAAAGAGATGAAGGAGGTCTTTGGCATTCTTGAGAAGGTGTCCAAAACAGATGCAACTGTATTGATTAGTGGGGAGACAGGAACAGGAAAGGAGCTTGTTGCAAAGGCAATACATGAAAACAGCCTTCGCTCAAAAAAACCATTTGTTGTTATTGACTGCAGCGCTATCGCAAGAAACCTGATAGAGAGCGAACTATTCGGCCATGAAAAGGGCGCTTTCACAGGCGCAGTATCAGCAAGGCAGGGCGCCTTTGAAACAGCAAATGGCGGAACAATTTTTCTTGATGAAGTCGGCGAGCTTGAGCCTGATATGCAGCCAAGGCTCTTGCGGGTATTGGAGGCAAGGGAGATAAAGAGGGTTGGAAGCACAAATATTATACCTGTTGATGTTCGGATTATTGCAGCAACGAACAGAGAGTTGTCAGCAGAGATTAGGAAGAACAGGTTTCGCGAAGACCTCTTTTAC
>JACRON010000256.1 GCA_016214425.1 Nitrospirota bacterium | reverse complement strand
TGGCCCTTTTGTAAGTACAGCAAGCGCCATTAATGCGCATGATACAAGATAGAGCCTTTTGTTTTGGCCTTCCATTGCAAGGAAGAAAAGATACAGGCTTGTTGCAATGAAGAATGTAAGTGTCATATCAGTAATAGCAGCATGGGCAAGGCCGATTATCTCAATAGATGTTGCCAGGATAAAGCCGCTCAAAAGACCATAAATCTTATTGTCAGCCCTTTTTGCAAAAAGAAATGTCACTGTAATTAAAAATACGCCCATTAAGGCAGACCAGAATCTTGCAGCAAACTCATTTATGCCAAAGACTAAATATGAAGATGCCATGAGCCAGTAAAAGAGCACTGGTTTGTCGTATCTGTTTATATAGTTATATTTTGGCGTGAGCCAGTCGCCTGTTTCTATCATCTCCCTTGCTGCCTCTGAGAATACTGCCTCGTCAACATCAAAGAGCGTGTATGAGCCTAATTTATGAAAGAAGAGCAGAGAAGAAAGGATTATCAATCCGATTAAAAGATATTTCTCACTATTCATCTAAATACTTTTAAGCCCCTTTACAAATTTCAATTCGTCCTTCTTTGTCTTTAAAACGCCGTTCATTTTCTTTTCAAATGCCTTTTCAAGAATTGTCCTGAATTTCGGCCCCTGCTTTATGCCTATTTTTATCAGGTCCCTGCCTGTGATAGACAGGCTTATCTTTCGGAGTTCAGTCAGATACAGTGATATATATTTTTTAGCCATTTCCTCTTTTGCCTTTGCCATCATGAATACGATTGTCTCAACAGAAAGGGTATGCAGAAGGTGGTGTATCCTGCTCGGCTGCAGTGTTGTGTGCCTTGAGAATTCTGATAATACTGCCTCAGCATTTTCCTTTGCCTCTATAAGTTTTTTAGCGGATTTTTCAGGGATAGAAAGCCTCTTGCAAACATCTTCAACATCCTTTCTGCCAAGACCATTTATCAGACCCATGAAATATATCAGCCATTTTTCAACTGCAATATCCAAAAAGAGCAAAGCAAACCATGCAATTGCCTCACGAATCTTTTCAAAGAGACGTGCGCTCTCATCTTTAAATGCAATCTTTGGATGGACAAACTTTAACAAATCAAACTCTGACATCCTTGATAAGGCCTTAACAGGCTCTGCTTCATCAAATATGAGCTTCATCTCATTAAAAACCCTTTTGCCGCTCAGCTTGTGAAACAGCTCCATTTTTACAGCAGTCTTGATAAGGTTCTGGGTATGCTTGCCTATTTTAAAATTAAACCTTTGCTCAAATCTTATTGCACGAAAGACCCTTGTAGGGTCCTCAACAAAACTCAGGTTGTGAAGCGCCCTTATTGCCTTTTCCTTTATATCCCTCTGGCCTCCGAAAAAGTCAATGAGGTTTCCATAGTCATTGCTGTTTAGTTTTATTGCAAGTGTATTAATGGTAAAGTCCCTGCGGTAGAGGTCTTTTTTTATAGAGCTTAGCTCAACAGTAGGCAATGCAGTTGGGTATTCGTAATATTCTGTCCTTGCAGTTGCAACATCAAGCCTGAAGCCATCCGGCATGATTACAACTGCAGTGCCGAACCTCTGATGGCTTTTTACCTTTGCCTTGAATTGTTTTCCAAATCTGTTTGCAAAGGCAATGCCGTCTCCTTCTATCACAATATCTACATCAAAGTTTTCATACCCAAGGAGGAGGTCGCGGACAAAGCCGCCGACTGCATAGGCATTAACCCCGATTTCATCTGCAACCTTTCCAATGTCCTTTAAAAGTTTTACTATATTATCTGGCAGACGCTCCTTTAAAAGATGGCTGAGTTTTCTGCTGTATGTATAATGAAAACCCTTTGGCAGCTCCTCTGTGCCGAGCGGCTTCATTAATATATCGTCATGAAGCGTCCTCAAAAGGTCTGTTCTTGTGATAGCGCCGATAATTTTGTCATTCTCTACAACAGGCATGAATCTCTGGTTGCCCTCAACCATGAGTGATTCTATCTTATCAAACGATGTGTCAGGGCCAACCTTCTGCATCTCTGTATACATGAAGTCAGAGACCTTTGCGCCTTCTAAATGGTGAAAGATTGCCTTCTGTATCATCTCCCTTGAGACAAGGCCTGCAAATCTGTTTTTGTCAAGCACAGGAAGGACATTCACGCCATACTGCGTCATTATCCGCTCTGCCTCTTTTATGCTGGCATCTACCTGAACGGTTTTAATCGGTGTTGTCATTATATCCTTTGCAACCCTTGTTGGAGTAACCTTTCTGTTTAGTATATCAATAAGCCTCTCCTGCACCTGAACGATTGTTAAATCCTTTATTGTCCCAGATGCAGCAGTTGAATGTCCCCCTCCTCCAAGCTCCTTTAATATCCCTCCAACATCCACATTTGGTATGCGGCTCCTTGCAACTAAGTGTATCCTGTCCTCCATGCGAACAAGGACAAACAGGGCATTTATATTTTCCATGTCCCTCAGCTTATGCGCTATCAGTGCAAGCTCCCCCACATATTTTTCTGTTGATGCAATGGCAACGATAACCTTTATGCCGTGAAAATAATACTCCTTTGCAGAATGCAGAAGGTCGTTTAAGATTTCTATCTGCTCTGCATCAAGCTCTTTTATTATGTAGTCTGAGACAAGATTTAAATCAGCGCCTTTTGAAAGCAGATATGCTGCTGCCTGCAAATCCCTTGGTGTTGTGGAGGGGAAGGTTAGAGAGCCTGTCTCTTCATATATTCCAAGCGCAAAGAGAGTTGCCTCCTGAGGTGTGATTTCAATCTTTCTCTCTATAAGTTTTTCTATGAAGATTGTTGTTGTGGCTCCAACAATCTCAAGAACCTCAACCTCGCCGTGAATATCCTCTTCTGTATGCGGGTGATGGTCATAGATATGTATCTTTAAATCAGGCCTGCTTATTATCTCTGAAAACCTTCC
>JACRON010000002.1 GCA_016214425.1 Nitrospirota bacterium | reverse complement strand
GATGAAAACAATCCATTCTATGAATTTTATCCTGTTAATACATTGAAGCATCTTATTGATACCATGAGAGAGGGAAGGGAATTATTGCCAAAGATTACATGCCCAATCCTGATTATACAATCTAAAGGCGATATAGACCTTTCTGAAGAAGGGCCAGAATATATTTATAGGAATGCTGCTTCAACAGATAAAAAGGTTGTCTGGCTTGAACACTCAGGCCATATAATAACACTGGACTATGACAGAGAAAGGGTTTATGAAGAAGTGTACAGGTTTATAATAGAACAAAATCCTAAATTCTAAGCACTAATTTCTAAACAATATCAAATGTTCAAAATTCAAGTAACAAGGGGTTGCAACCCCTTGTTTAGAGCATTTTAAAATTAGAATTTTGGATTTGTTTAGGATTTAGATATTAGAATTTGTTTGGTGCTTTATGAGGGTATTATGTTTACTGAACAGTCTCTAATCACATACTATATTGCGCTTGGCTTTTATTTCATTGGGACAATTTTTTATATTGACCATCTTCTGTCTAAAAGAAAAATCTCTTACATAATCGGCTTTTCATCAATTGCAGCAGGCCTTTTGCTTCACACAGTTTTTCTTGCATACAGATGGTCTGTCTCAGGCCATGCGCCCTTTGTCGGGCTCTTTGAGTCTCTCTCATTCTTTGCATGGTCAATTTGCCTTTCATATCTGATAATAGAATTTATCTATAAAGAAAAATCAATCGGCGGACTTGTAATGCCTTTGATGCTGATTATGGGATTTTTAGCGCTCCTTCCGCCAAAGGGAATAACACCAAAGATACCAGTGCTAAATACCCTCTGGTTTGAGGTTCATGTTGCAGCGTCATTCTTCAGCTACGCCCTGTTTGCAAATGCCTTTTCCATGGGCATTGCAATACTTGTAATAAAGCCGCGTGCAAGTCTTCAGGCGCTGTCAAAAAAGATTTTGGATAATATCTCATATAATGCCATCCTCTGGGGCTTTGTATTATTTTCTGCTGGCATGATAAGCGGCGGCATCTGGGCTTTTTATGCATGGGGCACATATCTTTTGTGGACACCAAAGGAGATATGGTCATTAATTATCTGGATATACTATGCTGGTATCCTTCACGCATGGCTTATCAAGGAATGGCAAAAGGAGAGGATCGCCTATTTGAACATTATTGGTTTTATTATTGTCCTCTTTACCTATGTAGGCGTCGGTCTTCTTATGAAAAGCTCACATCAGTTTTAGCCCTCTCTTTTCCATCCCTCTATCTCTTTATGCAGTTTTAAAAACCGTTCAATCGCAGGATGGTCTATACCAAGAAGGTTTTTAAATCGGTGCAATGATTCCTCAAAAGAGGTTAGCCTGCTTCCACTTAACAGGTTGTCTGCATATGCAACAATCTTTTCTTCAGGGCTGAGCGGGAGATAATCCTTATCAGGCAGACCCAGCACACGCGCCTCATCTGCAGGAATCCCGGCTCCAATATGTCTTTCAATAATCCGTACAATCCGTTCATCCATCCCCCCTCTTTTAATAACGATATCTCTTTTTTAAATTTCATATCTTAAGTATATCAACAATCTCAATTTAGTCCTTCAGAAATGCATCTATTAAACTATTTACTTCCTCAGGCTTTTCCCTGTGAACGAAATGACCACCATCCAAAATCTTCCTCTCAAACTTTTTAGTAAAAGCCTTTTCTAATCCTTGGGTAGTTTCTATCCCAATACAACCGTCTTTGGCCCCGTGGATGTAAAGTGTGGGCACTCCGATTGGGTCATTCATATGTTTCCGGATGTGTGCAAGTTCCGGTCTGTGGTTTGCCGGATTGAGCGAGTGTCTATAGTAGTTTAGCGCCGCTCGCAACACTCCTGTCTTTTGAAATGTGGCTTTGAGCGCGGTCATTTCTTCAGCCGGATACCGCCATCCTGGCGACCAATCCTGCCAAAGTTTTTCCAAAAAAGCGTAATCGTTATGGGCGACTGCCGTTTCAGCAAAAGGCATCTGGAAAAAGAACATGTACCAAGATCGGCGTTGCTGATCTGGATTGGTGATGAAAGACTTGGATAAACCGGGAGGAACAGCTATGGTAATCAGTTTTAAAACCTTACGGGGAGCCATAATTGACGCTCCATACGCTGCCGATGCGCCCCAATCGTGCCCAATTAGGATAACTGGCTTAGGTGAGAGAACATCGATTAAGGCTAATACATCCTGAACTAGGGCAGATGACTCATAGGGACCATCGGAAGGAGCATCCGTTGGGAAGTAGCCGCGCATATAGGGAGCAACAACGCGATAACCTGCCGCAGCCAAACATGGCATTTGGTGGTGAAAAGTATGCGGGAGGTCAGGAAACCCATGAAGAGCGAGGATAAGAGGTCCCTGTCCCATCTCAATGAAGCTAAAATTTAGCCCATTGGCCTGCACTGTGCCCATTCTAAAATCGATATCTGGTTGCATCTTCATCTTCCTGAATCTTTAATCATATTTCTTGTGTCTATTGTTTGGCCCCTAACAATATTATGAGATGGTTTTCTGCATTTATGCAAATATAAAAACCATTGACAAACATTATTGCGATTTTTAATAATTATCTAACGGAATAACATCCATTTAGTAATGTTATATAGAAAACTGGGTAACTACGAATGATAAAAATATCTTTACAATTACAGCCTCTTCACCGTCCCTGCTGAATCTCTCCCCTCAGCCTTTCTATCTTCCTTCTATCCCCTTCCACCATCATTTCCACATCTTGCGGTGTTGTTATACGAGTATAAAGATTAATCACATCAATGTCAACATACAGCGCCATCGCAAGGCAGATTATTTCTTATAATTCCTCAATATCCTTGCCCTATCCTCGTTCTCTTTATCCCCCTTATAATAAATCTCAATGAACTCTATCCAGTCCTCTTCTTCGTGATACGCATAGATAACCCTTATCCCCGACTGTGCGCCTTTTCCTTTGAGCGCCTTGCAGGCGAACTTCTTGGCTTTGTAGATTTTCGGGGAATGGATGCCAAGATTGGATATGTGAAAGATTGCCCTGCTGTCAATGTTCTGTTTGTGAAAGGCATTGAGAGCAACCTTTATAAACATCCGCAAATCCTCTTCGAGCGATGAGAATCGCTTAAGCCTCTTCAGGTCCTTTTCAAATTCCGGGACATGGGATATCTTCTTGAACAGCGTCCCAACGAATGGACTGTAGAATGGCTCACTCATCCGTTCTCTTCCGCATATGCCCGCACGGAATAGGGCGGCGTGCGGTAAAAAACCGATTCATACTCTATAACCTCGCCATCGCCGGTCGTAACCCATGGCACATCACTATGCGAATAGGCGCTTATCTGGCTTCCGTTCATCTCTGAGAGCCTGTTCAGGACATCGTCTATCACCTCAATTTCGTTTGCCTTGAGCTTTGAGAGATCAGGTTTCCGAAGCGGCAAATACTTGGTCTGGGGATAGTTGAAATATTCACTCTTGACCTTCATGATCTCTTTATGGGTAGTCATCTGTTCGACGATCTTAGCAAACTCGATTGGTGTGGGGCCATACTGATTCTTCTTGTAAGTTGCGCCGACAAGCTGTTCCTCGTACTTCTCATAGAAATCAAAGTCTATGAAATAGAGGAGCTTATAGATGACGGTTTCGCCGATATTTTCTTTGGCCCCGACCTTGTTCAGGATGTAGAGTAGAACCTCCTTGAACTTATGGAGGTTTTTCTGCGGCACGCTAATCCGCATTTGTGGTTTAGCTGTTTTCTCTTCCTTGCCTTTATGCAAATGGACATCCGGTTCTTTTACCGGATTCAACAAATCGTCTACTGAAACATGGAAAATATGAGAAAGCTTTTGCAGTTCCTCAGCAGAGATTTTCCGCTCTCCGCTCTCTATTTGGGAAACGGCAGGCCGTGATATTCCCATCTTCTGTGACAGCATATCCTGGCTCATCACGGTCTTTTCCCTCAGCATTTTAATCCGATTCCCTATTTTCTTGTAGATGCTCATCATAGCCCCCTTTCTCTTAACAAACTTATATTATCATAGGTACGATTATCTGTCAAGAGATTGTTTGATATTATGACAACAATAGGTTTGGCAGGTGGAATTATTTTTCAACGGTAACGCAGAAGGGGGTAAAGTGGCAGCAAGTAAAAGAGATATTTAAAAATAAGGTGTTTTAGGATATGATTAATAAGGAAGGGTTAAGATATGCGGATAAAGGTAAAAGCATATTCAGGCTATAAGGCCGAAGAGAGGCCAATCTCCTTTAGCATTGGCAAAAAGGAGCTAAGGATAGAGGAGCTTCTTGACAGATGGTATGGCAAAGATTATGAATACTTTAAATTAAGGGCTGATGACAGGTGCATTTATATCATCCGCTACAACAGGGATGAGGACTTCTGGGAGCTTGTTATGATGGAGGAAGAAAAGGCTTAGATGAGAAAGAAGGGATAGGAATTTGTGTTGACTAAAATATATTCACTATGCTAAAGTAAGTAATTATTTTTAAAGGGATTTATGGAGGCATAATTGCGAAGTGATGTAATAAAAAAGGGGATTGAGCGGGCGCCGCACAGGGCGCTCCTCTTTGCAACAGGCATAACACGAGAGGATTTAAAGAAGCCCCTCATTGCTGTTGCAACGAGCTATACAGATATTATCCCTGGCCATATTGGTATGCGCGACCTTGAGCGGTTTATTGAAAAAGGCGTACACTCTGCAGGCGGCTATCCCTTTTTCTTTGGCGTTCCCGGCATATGCGACGGAATTGCAATGGGCCATAGGGGCATGCACTATTCCCTGCCATCTCGTGAATTGATTGCAGATATCATTGAGACCATAACATACGCCCACTCATTTGACGGGATTGTGCTGCTTACAAATTGCGATAAGATTACACCGGGAATGCTCATGGGCGCTGCGAGGGTGAATATCCCTGCTATTGTTGTTACAGCAGGCCCAATGCTCGCAGGCCATATGAAAGGAAGGCGGCTTTCCTTTGTGAATGACACATTTGAGGCAATAGGAAGATACAGAAAGGGTGAGATTACAGAAGAGGAGTTATCAAACCTTGAGATGTGCGCCTGCCCGGGGCCGGGCTCATGTCAGGGCATGTATACTGCAAACACTATGGCCTGTGTAACAGAGGCGCTCGGCATGTCATTAGTTGGCTGCGCTACTGCGCTTGCAGTTTCTGCAGACAAGCGCCGCATTGCCTATGAGAGTGGAATGAAGATTGTTGAGCTTGTTAAAAAAGATATTTTGCCAAAAAAGATTATGAACAAGAATGCCTTTGAAAATGCCATACGCGTTGATATGGCGCTCGGAGGCTCAACAAATACGGTTCTTCATATACCTGCCATTGCAAAAGAGGCAGGTGTTAATATAAACCCTGAGCTATTTGACAAGCTCAGCAGGGAGACGCCGCATATATCAAGCCTGCTGCCGTCAGGCGAATATTATCTTGAAGATTTGGAATATGCAGGCGGCATTCCAGCAGTATTAAAAAGACTGAGGCCGAAATTAAAAAATAACATGACTGTTAGCGGTAAAAGTATCTATGAGATTGCGCAGGAGGCGAGTGTTATAGATGAAAATATCATAAGACCGCTTGATAAGGCATATCATAAAGAGGGCGGCATTGCATTATTAAAGGGCAATCTTGCGCCTGATGGCGCAGTTGTAAAGCAGACAGCCGTTAGCGAGAAGATGATAAGATTCAAGGGAAAGGCAAAGGTCTTTGATTCAGAAGACGCTGCAATGAAGGCGATCATGGCGAATAAGATAAAATCAGGTGATGTAGTTGTAATCAGATACGAAGGCCCAAAAGGAGGCCCTGGCATGAGGGAGATGCTTGCTCCAACTGCTACAATAACAGGCATGGGTTTGGCTGATTCTGTTGCCTTGATTACAGACGGCAGATTTTCAGGCGGAACACAGGGGCCGTGCATTGGCCATATATCTCCAGAGGCAATGGAGGCAGGGCCTATTGCAATTGTCAAAGACGGCGATACAATTATTATAGATATACCAAAGAGGAAGCTTGAGCTTAGATTGAGCCCTGAAGAAATCAAGGCGAGATTTGCAAAATGGAAGCCAATACCTCCAAAGATAAGGGGCGGGTATTTAGAGCGATATTCTAAATTTGTGACATCTGCGAATACAGGGGCAATATTGAAAGAGGGGTAGAAAAAATATCCCCTCACCTTCGTCCTCTCCCCAGAGGGGAGAGGAGATAAAAGAATAGTCCTCTTCCAAGTGTGGAGAGGAAATAAAAAGAATAGACGGCTCCCAAACAAGGAGAGGAAACCAATGAATAACCCTCTCCCCTTTGGGGAGAGGGAAGGGTGAGGGGGATAGCGAGAAAAACATGACAACAAAAAAAACAGGTGCAGAGATATTTGTTGAGAGCCTGAAAAAGGAGGGTGTTAAGACACTCTTTGGCTATCCTGGCGGTGTTGTGCTCGGAATCTTTGATGTGCTTTACAGCGAGAAAAATATAAATGTAATCCTCACGCGCCACGAGCAGGGCGCAACACACATGGCTGACGGTTATGCCCGTGCAACAGGCAGACCAGGCGTTGCATTGGTAACATCTGGCCCTGGCGCAACAAATACTGTTACAGGCATTGCAACAGCATATATGGACTCTATCCCTATTGTTGTGTTTACAGGACAGGTTGCAACAAAGATGATAGGAAATGACGCATTTCAGGAGGCAGATATAGTCGGCATCACAAGGCCATGCACAAAATATAATTATCTTGTAAAGGATGTAAATGACCTTGCTGATACTATTGCAGAGGCATTTTATATTGCAAAGACAGGAAGGCCGGGTCCTGTTTTGATTGATCTGCCAAAGGATGTTACACAGGCAAAGACTGATTTCAAATATCCTGAAAAGGTTGAATCAAGGAGCTATCGGCCAACATATTATGGAAACAAGTGGCAGATAAAAAAGGCAGCTCATTTTATTGCTAAGGCAAAGAAGCCTGTTATATATGCAGGCGGCGGCGTAATCATATCAAATGCATCAGCAGAGCTAAAGGAGCTTGCAGAGCTTACAAGGATACCTGTTACAATGACGCTCCTCGGACTCGG
>JACRON010000001.1 GCA_016214425.1 Nitrospirota bacterium | reverse complement strand
GATTTTTGACAGGTCATGCTCTCTAATCAGAGAATGCTCGTATATCAGAAGGCCTGATGCAGCAATAATGCCAATTAGATAAAACTTGCCAAGACCAATTACAGGATACAGCGACAATAAAAAAATCACCATCAGAAAATGAAATCCCCTTGATACCCAGAGTGATTTTTTAATGCCTAAAAATCTTGGTATGGAATAGAGCCCCATCTTCTTATCAAACTCAATATCCTGCATGGCATAAAGAATATCAAAACCTGCAAGCCAGAATACAACTGCTATGCCGAGTATAAATGCAGGTAGCTCAAATCTTCCTGTCACTGCAATCCATGCGCCTATTGGAGCCATTGAAAGCGCAATGCCAAGAACAAAGTGGGAAAGCCATGTGAACCTCTTTGTGTAGGAATATAATATTAAAATGCCTGTTGCAATAGGAGCGAGTTTGAAGCAGAGTTCATTTAGCATATATGCGGCAAAAAAGAAGATAGCAAAAGATACTATGATAAAAATAACAGTCTGGACTGGAGTAACCAATCCCTTTGGTATTGCCCTCTCCTTTGTCCGAGGATTTAAGGCATCTATTCTCCAGTCAATGAGTCTGTTTAGAAACATGGCAGCAGAACGTGCGCCTACCATTGCAACTATTATCCAGAGGATTTTATTTAATGATGGAATCCCTTTTGCTGATAGTATTGCTCCCATAAACGCAAATGGAAGGGCAAAGAGGGTATGCGAGAACTTTATCATCTCAAGGACAACTTTTGTTTTTTCAAAAATGTTAATCATTAAAGAGAAGATAACTTAAAATAAAGAAAAAGGCAAAGGGAAAAAAATAAGGGAGAATTTTTTCTCTAACGGGGTTGACAAAAAGGAGGAGGCGGTTTAGTATAATGTATAAAAAGCAAAATTGTGGTGCGTTTATGAACAAGTTATTACAGCATATGACCCGGATGAGACTGAATGGATAGATTATAGAATTAGGAGGAAAAAAGAATGAAATGTGTTTTTTGTGGTGGTGAAACAAAGCCTATGTTGGTAACTTTCAGTTATGAAGCGGAAAACAGGTATTTTCTTGTAGAGCATGTCCCTGCTGAAGTTTGCGAGCGCTGTGGCGAAAAAACTTATTCTCCCGATGTTACTGATGAATTATTGAAGTTTGCAAAAGACAAGTTCAAGCCTGTTAAAAAGCTTGAAGTGCCAGTTTTTGATTTTGCCGAAACTCATTAATGTTATTGACCATCGGCACATAACTACAGGCTAAAGGATTAACATCCAAATGCAGCCGCATATCTTTTGGCCTTGAGCAATAAGCGGTCATCGGCTTCGTAGGAAATGCCCTTTGGCGCTTTGGCAAGCCGCCAGCCCGTTATGTGAAATTGTGATCCTTAAACAAGAGTTGATATTTATACAACCAAATTGCTGAAAAAGTGATACAATATTATTGGAGACTGACAGTTGAAGATTAAGGGAATTATTTGGTTTGATGATATTATTGAAAAAATTAAAAGAAAGCATAATGTCCAACAACAAGAAGTCAGAGAGGTCTTGAATAATGACTCTCATTTCAGGTTTGTTGAAAAAGGTCATAGGCCAGGTGAAAATGTCTATGCAGCAATGGGGAAGACTGATAGTAATCGCAATCTCATTGTATTTTTTGTTTATAAAACCGATAAACGTGCCTTAATTTTATCAGCGCGGGATATGACAAAAGCAGAGAGGAGACTATATGAAAAAATATAAAAGTTCAGTATCAGAAACAGCCTCTTACAAGGAAATGGGTGAGTTTTGGGATACCCATGATTTGGCTGACTTTTGGAATAAAACCAAAGAAGCATCTTTTGATGTAGATATTGAATCTGAAGTTACATATTATGCTGTTGACAAAATACTTTCAGAAAAAATTCAATCTATCGCACAAGAGCGCGGGGTTGCTGCTGACACCTTGATTAATCTTTGGGTGCAGGAAAAACTTCAAGAACAGAAAACATCTTAAGAATGTTTAAGGACATCACTCAATCCCATACTCCTTCCATTTCCTGTCAACAAGCCTTTTGATTTCTTCTGACATAAATAATTCTAAAGGCCATTCCCTCATCATCCCCTCTTCCCTTGTCTTTCTCGTTGCGTCTATGCCCATCTTTGAGCCGTATCTCGGCCAGTTTGCCGCATGGTCAAGGTCATCAAGCGGGCCTTCGGCAATCACAACATCCCTCTTCCAGTCCACATTATTCAAGACACGCCATGCAGTATATGAGATATTCTGGACATCCACATCATCATCAACAATAATCAAGAGCTTTGAGAACATCATTTGTCCCTTGCCCCAGATGCCGTGGATTATCTTCTTTGCATGTCCCGGATAACTCTTTTTTATAGAAATCAATGCAGCATTATGAAAGACCCCTTCCATTGGCAGGTTGATATCCTTTATCTCTGGAAAGTCAAGCCTCAGAAGGGGCAGGAATATCCTCTCTGTTGCCTTGCCCATATAGCAGTCCTCCATTGGAGGCTTTCCAACTATTGTTGCAGGATATATCATATCCTTTCTATGCGTAATGCAGGCAACATGAAATACCGGGTAATGGTCTGCTGCAGAGTAAAATCCTGTGTGGTCTCCAAAAGGGCCTTCAATGCGCATCTCGCCGGGCTCAAGATAACCCTCTATCACAAGCTCGCTGTTTGCAGGAACCTCAATATCTGATGTAATGCACTTGACCATCTCAACAGGCTCTTTGCGCAGG
>JACRON010000257.1 GCA_016214425.1 Nitrospirota bacterium | reverse complement strand
TATTAGAAGAACTATAAGCAACAAACCAAGGAGCAGAAAGGGTATATAAGGGACAAGCCACGGGGCGTTTATTAGAGAGGCTATCTGGATTGAGAGCTTGTTTATGTAATTTAAAAGAATAGATGGATTCATTAAATTGATGTTATTTATTAACAGCCTGTTGATAAAGTCGCTTTTTGTTGTCATTGCGAGGAGCTTTAGCGACGAAGCAATCTATAACTCATTGATTTACTTGAATATAAGATTGCTTCGTTTTGCTCGCAATGACCGCAAGTTGAGTTGATTAAAATACCACTCTAAACAGTATTTAAGTATAGTAGAGGGCATCTGTTTTGTCAATGGAGGGGGAAGTGATTAGGCAGAGGAATTATTGTGAAGGGCACATGGATTTTTTAATTTTCGCTATATCTTGCCGATTCATACATCTCATCATCGGCTTCAGGGAGAAATATAACAGGTTTCATTTAAGTTTGGAACGAGCCTCTTTAAATACTAAATCTGCTAATCTACCTTTAACTTTTCCTTTTTTATACTCTCTATAGCGGTGTTCCGCTTCTTCTATCCATAACCTCTCTGCATCAGGGTCTTCTTCTTCATCAAGCCTATGGATAAGATATTCTGCTAATTGCGCTCGGTCATGGGGTGAAAGTCGGAGAGCATTTTCTTCAATTTCTTTCAGTTCTAATGACATGTATATCCTCCAATAAAATAATATATAACTACATCTTAACTACATTTTTTAGCTTGTCAATAATGTAATTAATTTTGCGAACCTGCTCAGTTCCTTGATTTTTATTTTATTTCCGCTTAGGATATTTTTTTCTCTTGACAACAGGAGGCCTTATAAGTGTTAGGCAACACTCCCGGATTCAAAAACCTCTATTATTTTTCGCGTGCTCACGACATGGACGGATAGTCTCCGCTCAGCCGAGGCATGAAGGAAGCTCGCAAAAGTGGCGCAGCAATCGGAGAGAAAATAAGAGTCAAAACCCTTTGACAAGGAGGTACGAACGGTCTTGGCCACACATTGGTCTGTGGCGAACCCGCCAAAGAAAAACTGTGCGCGGCCACAGCTGCGCATAGTCTCCTCCAAATTGCTGTCTACGAAGGCGTCGAATGCTGTCCGCCCCGTGACGATTTGATCTGATTCTGCCCAGACTCGCGAATCAATTTGTGCAGCTTGACTTCCCTTCCGGAAAATGAGGCCGAGCGTGAGATATGCGAATACGCCGCGCTTGTTCTTGGGATCTATAATCAATGGGGCATGAATCACGGGCACGCCGCTGCGACGCGCAACTGCCGTCAAAGAAGCAGCGTTCTCGACAGTGCCGCGACGAGCCATCTCGCGAGAAATCAGCCAATGATACAGGCCCGGTTGCGTCCATTGGTTCTGAAATTCGATCAGGACAATCGCAGCATTTTCACGCGTAAAGTTTTTTGTGGTTTTCATATCAACCCTCCTTGTTTATAGAAACATCTGACACTACATAATATTAAACAAGAAGGCCTGAATAATCATTTACATTTGTTGACGGAAATTTTATTTTGTGCATTTCCTTATTCTACTTAATTGAGTTGGAGTAATTCCAAGATAGCTCGCAACGTGATAGTGCGATATTTTATTTTCTAAATCAGGAAACTTTTTTTTGAAATATTTGTAATTATCAACTGCCGTATTGGAAAGAAATTGCATTTCTTTTTGTTGTTTTTGGCTCAAGCAGTCAAGAGTCAATTTTTGGATGAACCTGTTAAATTGATTAAATCTGTCTATCAACTCAAGACATTTTGGATAGGAAATACAAATCAAGGTTACCGAGGCAAGGGCCTGTATACTTGATATACTTTTTTTGTCTGGGTCTATGCTGGCAGCAACAAAATCGTTTTCTATAAAGAAATGTTTATTATGCTCTCCCCCGTTTTCTGACAAATAAAATAATCTCATTATTCCTTTGCAGGCGAATCCTAATTCCTTTATAAACTGATCCTCTCTTGAAAAATATTCTTTTTTGTTCAGTTTCTTATAATATACAGATGTTTCTATTTCGGTCCAGCATTCCTTTCCAAGTGGATAAAGGCTGTCTATAGTATTTTTCAACTGGTACATATGTTCATATTCTATCATCAGACCACCTTAGACCACCTTTTTATTGCTGCTGCCCAACGAGTCTGTAGGAAAACCCCCATCTTTGAAAAAAATGTGCTAAAAAGTCCTTGATTTTCAATGGCCATCTTTCTTGAAAATAGACTATTTTCTACAGCCTAAACGCATGAGTTAAGCAGTGGCGCTTTTTGACTTCCGCTTGTACGATTTGATAGGTGTTTCTTCAGTCAATATCTTTTCCAGTTCTATAAACTCATATTCAGGATTAGCAACAAAAAGGTCGCCTTTAATTGTTCCGAGTTTTTTAATGGTTGATTTCAAGGCGTGTTCCGATTGGTCAATTCCAATCCATTGTCTTCCATTAATTTGGGCTGATTTTAATGTTGTTCCTGAACCACAAAAACAATCTAAAACTATGCTCTCTGGATTTGAAGAAGTGCGAACAATTAAATCCAACAATTCAGAATTTTTTTCTGTCGGATAGGTAGGATATTGAGGATCTTTATACTCCCAAACATCTTGAATTCTTTTGCCTTCTCTTTCGTCTGCAAAAATTATTTTTCTTGGATTTCCAGTTGAAGACCACTCAATGAGTCCTTCTTTGTCCCATTGTTTAAGCATTTCGACATCTGTCCGCCAATGTCTACCCTTGGGAGGCATTAGTCCTTTAAATGGCTGATTTGATTTTCCATTCTCAGTTTCACCAGGGGCATGAATTGGCACAGTTGTATATCGCCTTCCCTGTTTATCTTTAGGAAATAAATTTTCGATGTCTTTTTCAGTATATTTTTCTCTCGGCTCGTTCCATATCGGTTTTGAAGATTTTGTGTAAAAAAGGATAAGGTCTTTAATGTTGCCATAACCAATTCGGTCAAAGTTTTTGGGATTACATTTAATTCTTGTAATATCATTCCTGAAATTCTCTATTCCAAAAACCTCGTCCATCATTACTTTCACATAATGCCCGATTTTGTAATCAATGTGTAAATAAATCGAGCCTTGTTCAGATAACAACTCTTTAAGCAGGATTAACCTTTCTCTTAAATATTCAATAAACTCCTTGCCTGTAAGTTTGTCAGAATATGCAATATCTCCGTTTCTTGAATTACTAATCGTGGATGCCCTACCATCTGTAATTGTGAAGTTTCCATTTGTTGCAAAAGGAGGATCAATATATACCAAGTCAATTTTCTCTTTTAGTTTTCTATTTTCTAAAAGGTAATTAAGTCCTTGAATATTATTACCCTTAATTAGTAAATTTTTCATAAATTCTTTCCTATAGTTGATATAAAAACTCTCGTAACACCAAAGCACTCATAATGTTGTAATCTTTATAAGCCTTAGTTATTGATTTATACATCTTGTTATTTCCTTTAATATAAAGTACACCGTCTAAAATAGCAATTTTTACTGCCTTTACACCTTTTACTTCAGCCGTGCTTATTGCATCATTAAATTGTGCATTCTGATGTCCACCAAAATCAGTAAGAAACTTTGCTTCTCCTATAATGTATTTACTGTTAAATCTTGCTACAAAATCAAGTCCTTTATTGTGATTATAGCCTAAATTATTTTTTGCAAAATCCATCATTGCATTATCGCCTGCGTCTAAAATAGCGTCTTTATTGTTTGCGATGAATTTAGATAAATCAACAGGTGTAATTCCAAGCGATTTTTTTCTTAACCATTCCCGAAACATTGGACCAATCTGCCGATTGGTTTCTTTTGGTTCGCTACATCTTTCAAAAATCTTATCAAGCCCCATTTCATAAAGTCTGCCACAAATACGATTTATGGTTTTTGGGTTTCTGTCAATTGCAGAATTGTCTCTTTTCAAGTATGCAATATAACTATCCTTTATCGGAAAAAGTTCAAGTTTTAAAAGTTCTCTGATAAGATTATCATTGTTTTTACGCTTAAAGAATTTTTCAACATTAGGCCATATGTCTTGATTAATATCCCTTATCCCTTCAGGAATTGTCGGGTAAACTTGAAATAGGTCATCAAGATAAGACCTTTGATTTGCATATTCTATGCTTAATTCAATCCAACGATTCATTTTGTTTTCCTAATTTTTTACTCCTAACAAGTGATTATACATTTTTCGGGATTGTAACAGAATCAATGAAAAAAGTAAATTGAAATTGATATGTTACATTGGCATTTGCAATGATATTAGATAACCCCCTTTGCCAATTAATGGACTTTTTTCTTTCATTAAAAAAGATTCTATGTTAATATTTATCAGCCTCGCGCTTCTGTCATTCTGAGCCCTTCACTTCATGTCATTCTGCTGAAGGAGCGAAGCGACTGAAGAATCTCGCTCAGGGTAGACTCTGCGAGGAATCTGTAGATTGCTTCGGGACTAAAGTCCCCTGTCTGCCGACAGGCAGGCTCGCAATGATAATTAAGAAAGAATTATGTCCTGCAAGATAATTTCCATAGCAAATCAAAAAGGCGGGGTTGGAAAGACAACCACTGCTATAAATTTCTCTGCTTCATTAGCAGTTGCAGAAAAACGGGTGCTCCTTATTGATATAGACCCGCAGGGCAACAGCACGAGCGGCCTTGGTTTTGACAAGGACAAGCAGTTTATAACTATTTATGATATATTAATTAACCAGACAAAGCCTGCTGATGTAATCCAAAAGTCAGAGGTCAAGTGGCTTGACCTTGTGCCGTCAAATATCAATCTTATAGGCGCAGAGTATGAGCTTATTGAGGTTAAAGACAGGGAGTTTGTTTTGAAAAGGGCGCTTGATGGAATAAAGGGAAGCTATGATTATATTGTAATTGACTGTCCGCCGTCATTAGGGCTTCTGACAATAAATGCCCTTAATGCCTCTGATTCTGTGCTTATTCCGGTTCAGTGCGAATATTATGCAATGGAAGGCTTAAGCCAGCTTTTAAATACTATAAAACTTGTAAGGCAGTCTTTTAATCCAAATTTAAAGGTAGAAGGGATTCTCCTCACAATGTTTGACAGCAGAAATAATCTTTGCCATCAGGTGGTAAAGGAGATTAATGAGCATTTCAGCAAAGAGGTGTTTAGCAGTATTATTCCAAGAAATATTGCATTGAGCGAGGCGCCGAGCTTTGGCAAACCGATTGTTCTTTATAATATTGCGTCAAAGGGCGCACAGTCATATCTACAACTTGCAAAGGAAGTGATGGAGAGATGCAGCAGAGAAAGGCATTAGGAAAGGGACTGGGTGTATTAATACCTGATACATCCATACTCAACAAGGCAGAGAGCAGCAGCATTGCTGAACTTGATATTACACGAATAACACCAAACAGGTATCAGCCGAGAAAGGTCTTTGATGACACTGCCTTATCAGAGCTTTCAGAGTCCATAAAGGTTAATGGCGTAATCCAGCCTATTACTGTTAGAAAGTCTTCTGACGGCGGGTATGAGCTTATTGCAGGCGAGCGAAGGTGGCGCGCTGCGCAGATGGCAGGATTTACAAGGATACCTGCTGTGATAAAGGATGCCTCTGACAGAGAGGCAATGGAGCTTGCTTTAATTGAGAATCTTCAAAGGGAGGATCTAAATCCAATTGAAACAGCAGTTGCATATCAAAGGCTGATAAAGGAATTCAATATTACACAAGAAGAGGTTGCGCACAGGGTTGGAAAGGAGCGCTCTACTGTTGCAAACTTTTTAAGGCTTCTCAATCTTCCAAAGGATGTAAGGGATGAGATATCAAAAGGGACTGTCTCAATGGGTCATGCAAAGACGCTATTGGGATTGCCCTCTGTTGATGACCAGTCAAAGGCTAAAGATATTATAATCAACAAAGGGCTCTCTGTAAGAGAGACAGAGGCGCTTATTGAAAAATGGAGGACGCATCAGCCAGCAAAGAAAAAGCACAAAAAGAGGGATGAGATTCTTGCTGTTGAAGAGAGGCTGAGAAAGGGCTTGGGCACAAAGATTCACATAACAGAGGCAAAGAGGGGCGGGAAGATACAGATAGAGTATTATTCAAAGGAGGACTTGCAGAGGATTCTTGATATCATATTGGCGGCTTTGTAAAAAGTCCATAGAAGCAGAAATTTAAAATTAGAAGAAAGGAGACATTAATGTTCAAGAAAGAGATAAAAGAAGGCGAGGCTGGTCTTACAGGCACAGAGGAAATAATTGCATTTCTTGGCAAAGGGACAGAGTTCAAGGGTGTTTTAAGCTATGAGGGGACAGTGCGCATAGATGGAAAGGTTGAGGGAGAGATTATAACAAAGGGAACGCTTGTTGTTGGAGAGAGCGCAATAATAAATGCAGAGGTGGCTGTTGGAACCTTAATCTGCGGAGGCAAGATAACAGGGAATATAAATTCAAAGGATAAGGTTCATCTCCTCGCGCCGGCAACCATTGTCGGCACGATTAAAACGCCTGTGCTGATAATTGAAGAGGGCGTGCGTTTTGACGGCAAGTGCGACATGCTTGCAAAGGAGGAGAAGAAGGTTAGCCAGATTACGCCTGAAAAGGGCGTAAGGATAGCAGGAGTCAAGGGCGCTGATTGAAGATTGTTATTGGAATGAGCGGAGGGGTGGACAGCTCTGTTGCAGCAGCCCTACTGAAAAAGGAAGGACACGAGCTTCACGGAATAACGCTCCAGCTCTGGAGGGGAGACCCAAAGAGAGGCATTGAGTGGTATGAGCGCGCATGCTGCAAGGCAGATGTTGCAAGGCAGGTTGCGCAAAAAATAGGCATTCCCTTTACAGTAATAAATATTCAGGAGGAGTTTGAAAAAGAGATAATAGATGACTTCTGTAAAGAGTATCTCTCAGGCCGCACCCCTAATCCCTGTATCAGATGCAATGAAAAGATAAAATTCGGACTGCTTTTAAAAAAGGCAAGAGAGCTTGGCGCTGAAAGGCTTGCAACAGGCCATTATGCAAGGATAGAGTTCAATTCTGCCAATAACAGATATATCCTTAAAAAAGGCGTGGATTCAAAAAAAGATCAGTCCTATTTTTTATACCGCCTGAATCAGGAACAGTTGAGCGCTGTAATATTTCCGCTTGGTGGATTGAAAAAAGAAAGTGTCGTGCAGATTGCAAAGGAGCTTGAACTTCCCGGAGCAGAGTTTGTTACAGATGCAGAGGGTGAGGATTACCGAAGCTTCTTAGAAGAGAGGATTCCAGAGGCAGAGCACAGTGGCGAGTTTGCAGATACAGGAGGCAATGTAATTGGAAAACACGATGGTATTGCATTTTATACAATCGGCCAGAGAAGGGGTCTGGGCATTTCTGCAAAAAAGAGGCTTTATGTGATTGATATTGATGCAGTAAATAACAGGGTTATACTTGGTGATGAAAATGAATTATTTAAAGACGAGCTGATTGCCGACGATATAAATCTAATTGCAATTGAAAGGCTTACTGCGCCAATGGATGTGTTTGCAAAGATACGCTACCGGAATCCTGCTGTGCCTGCTGAAATCATGCCTTTTAATGAAGGCAAGGTTAAGGTAAAATTCAAGGAGCCGCAAAGGGCAATTGCAAAAGGACAGTCAGTCGTGTTTTATGATAACGATATTGTAATAGGCGGAGGGGTTATCTCATAAAATATCTAAAAAATCCTTGACATCTTTTTTAATAATATGTTAAATTTTTAAGCTTTTGAAGGGGGTTTGGTTTAATAACCCGCCATATATCTTTATAAAAATATTTAATACCAAAGGAGAATGCTTTTTTATGGCAGGAGCAGAACAACACGGGTCATTCATTGAGCAGTTAGCTAATTATATCTCAATAGGAATGCCTCCGCTCCAGTTGGACGGGACGCTTGTTATTCAGATAGCCAATTTATTAATACTGATGTTCATCCTCCAGAGATTTTTGTTTAAGCCTGTAAGGAGCGTCCTTGAGGAGAGGGATGCAATTATAAAGGGACACCTTGACGAGGCAAAGAGCGCACAGGATAAGTCAGAGGCTGCATTAAGGATGATGGAGGGTGAAATTGCACAGACAAAACAGAAGGCAGCAGCCGCGCTTTCTGACTTAAGACAGCAAGGGATGGCAGAGCAGATAAAGATCGTTGAAACAGCAAAGGAACAGGGCAAGCTTCTTATTGAAAAAAGCGTTAAGGAGATTGAGAAGAGCGCCTCTGAGGCAAAGGCAATATTATTAAAAGATGCGGAGGGCATTGCATCAGAAATAAGCGCAAAGATACTTGGCAGCACAAAGACCAAAAAGGAAAGACCTATAAGGGTGTAATGAAAAAGACACTATTCATAATTATTTTTTTGGCAATCCCATCCATTGCCCATGCAGCAGGCGGCGGCGAGGCAGGGTCGCATAGCCTGTTAGACTGGTTATTTAGAATAATAAATTTTGCAGTATTAGCAGCCGTTCTGGGATTTCTCCTGTTCAAGTTCGCAAAAGACCTTCTTGTTAAAAGAAAGATTGAGGTTGAAAGATTATTAAAGGAGGCAGAGGAGACAAAGTTCGCAGCAAAAAAGAGGCTCACAGAGATTGAGGAGAGGATACACAAAAAGGAAGAGGAGATAAAGGCAATACTTGAAGATGCAAGGATGAGGGGCGAAAGGGAGAAGACCCTATTGATTGAAGAGGGCGATAAGGTAAGGCAGAGGCTTGAGACCCATGCCAAGGGAAGGATAGAGCAGGAATTAAAAAAGGCAAAGGAGGAGCTGCATAAAGAGGCGGTAAATCTCGCTGTTGAGCTTGCTGAAAAGAAAATTAAGAAGGACATCGGCAATAATGAGCAGAGCAGTCTTGTTGAGGAGTATTTGATAAAGATAGGGGGAAACAGGTCTTGATAAAGGATATCATTGCAAGACGCTATGCAAAAGCACTCTTTTCTATAATAGAAAAGGATAAAGAGACAGAGGCAATAAGGTCAGAACTTTATGCTGTCTCCCACGCAATTGAGACAAACCGGGAGATGAGAAATTTTGTTTTCAATCCCATCTTTGGAAAAGAGGAAAAAGAGAGGGTATTAATAGGCCTCCTGCAAAAGACAGGGGCAAGAGACATAACCAAAAAATTTATAAAACTGCTTTTAAAAAAGGACAGGATAAAATATCTTAAAGAGATTGTAGAGAGCCTTTCTGCCCTTATTGTTGAAAAACAGAATAAGAAAAAGGCATTGGTGGTTACCGCATCCAAGCTTCCTGATGCAAGCTTTTCCAAGATAAAAAGCCGCCTGAGCGACATAACAAAAAAGGATGTTGAGCTTGAAGAAAAGATTGATGACTCCATTATTGGCGGTGTGATGATACAGGTGGGGAGCCTTGTTTATAATGGCAGCATAAAAACGCAGTTAGAAAATGTAAAAAACAGACTACTTTTAAAGAGGTGATGATATGCAGATTAAGGCAGAAGAGATTAGTGAAATAATAAAACGTCAGCTTGCCGAGTTTGAAAAGGAGATTGAGGTAAAAGAGGTCGGCACTGTTCTGATGGTTGGCGACGGCATTGCAAAGGCCTACGGCCTTGAAAATGTTATGGCGAGCGAGCTTTTAGAGTTTCCAGGCGGCGTCTATGGCATAGCCCTTAACCTTGAAGAGGATAATGTGGGCGTTGTTCTTCTTGGCGAAGACAAGAACATAAAAGAGGGGGATGTCGTAAAGAGGACAGGCAGAATTGTTGAGGTTCCTGTTGGCGATGCCATTGTAGGCCGCGTGGTAAACGCAATAGGCCAGCCCATTGACGGCAAGGGTCCTATTAATGCAAAGGAGCACAGAAGGATTGAGGTCATTGCGCCTGGCATAGTTGACAGGCAGTCTGTTCGCGAGCCTCTTCAGACAGGAATCAAGGCGATAGATGCAATGATACCAATAGGCCGCGGCCAGAGGGAACTGATTATCGGCGACAGGCAGACAGGAAAGACTGCTATTGCCGTTGACACCATTATCAATCAGAAAAATGAGAATGTAATCTGCATATATGTTGCCATAGGCCAGAAGCGCTCTACCGTTGCCAATGTGGTGAAGAGCCTTGAGGACTACGGCGCAATGGACTATACAATTGTTGTATCCGCAACTGCAAGCGAGACAGCATCATTGCAGTTTATAGCGCCCTATACAGGCTGTACAATGGGAGAGTATTTCAGGGATAATGGGAAGCATGCCTTGATTATATATGATGACCTTTCAAAGCAGGCAGTTGCATACAGGCAGCTTTCGCTCCTATTAAGAAGGCCGCCTGGCAGAGAGGCGTATCCGGGTGATGTTTTCTATCTGCACTCAAGGCTCCTTGAGCGTGCTGCAAAATTAAGCAAGGAAAAGGGCGGCGGTTCATTAACAGCCCTTCCAATCATAGAAACACAGGCAGGCGATGTCTCTGCATATATCCCTACAAATGTTATTTCTATTACAGACGGCCAGATATACCTTGGCACTGATTTATTCTATTCAGGGATAAGGCCTGCTGTTAATGTCGGGCTTTCAGTATCCCGTGTTGGCGGCGCTGCGCAGATTAAGGCAATGAAACAGGTATCTGGAACTCTTAGGCTTGACCTTGCACAATACAGGGAGATGGCAGCCTTTGCCCAGTTTGGAAGCGAGCTTGACAAGACAACAAGGGCACAGCTTGCAAGGGGCGAGAGGATGGTGGAGCTTCTGAAGCAGGACCAATATCAGCCATGCCCTGTTGAGCATCAGGTTATAGCAACATTTGCAGGAACAAACGGTTATGTTGATGACATCCCCACATCCGCTGTAAGGAAATTTGAAAAGGAATTGATGAAATTCGTTGATGCGAAATATGAAAATATAAAGAAAGAGATTAAGGAAAAGAAGACCCTTGATGACGACCTAAAGGCAAAAATAAGGGCAATGATAGAGGAGTTTAAAAAGACCCTTCAGCCATAATTGATTTAATATGCCGAATCTACAGCACACAAGAAGAAGGATAGGAAGCGTAAAGAATACACAGCAGATTACCAAGGCAATGAAGATGGTGGCTGCTGCAAAGCTGAAGCGCGCACAGGACAGGATACTTGAAGCAAGGCCATACGCACAGAAAATGCTCTATGTGCTTGAGAGCCTTTCAGCAAGGGTAGAGCGCGAGAGACATCCTTTGCTCGCAAAGAGGGGCGATAAAAAGATTGAGGTAATGGTTGTCACCTCTGACAGGGG
>JACRON010000263.1 GCA_016214425.1 Nitrospirota bacterium | reverse complement strand
TCCCTCCTGCGCCGCGCGGTGTTCCGCAGATAGATGTTACATTTGATATTGATGCAAACGGTATTGTCCATGTCTCTGCAAAAGACCTTGGCACTGGTAAGGAGCAGTCAATAAAGATTACTGCATCAAGCGGCCTGACAGAACAAGAGATTCAAAAGATGGTAAAAGAGTCAGAAATGCATTCTGATGAGGATAAGAAAAAGAAACAGCTTGCAGAGGTGCGAAATGAGGCAGATACACTTGTCTATTCTGTAGAAAAGTCATTAGCAGAATTCGGCGATAAGATATTGCCGGATGAAAAGGTCAAGATTCAGGAGGCCATGGAGAATACAAGAAAGGCATTGGCTGGAAATGATATAGATGCTATAAAAAATGCAGTAGCACTGCTTTCAAGCTCTTCGCATAAGCTTGCAGAGGAGATGTACAAAAAGACAGCATCACCACAGCAGGGCGCAGCAGGCGCTGGCGCAGAGTCAGGCGGAAAGAAAGAAGAGAAGGTTGTAGAGGCAGAATTTGAAGAGGTTGATAAGGACAAGAAATAAGGAAAGAAACCTTAAATTACTGTAGTTGATTAAAGTAGGGGCGAACCTCTGTGTTCGCCCTTATTATTAGGGCAGACACAGGGGTCTGCCACTACAATTTGAGCCGTGTAGGAAGAGGAGCTTTGCTTTTTCCGAGTTAGTTTTTGGGAGGGAGATTGGCGACTAAACAGGATTATTATACAATCTTAGGTGTAGACAAAAACGCATCTGAGGCAGATATAAAGAAGGCATACCGCAAACTTGCACATCAATTTCATCCTGATAAAAATCAAGGCAAGAAGGAATCAGAAGAAAAATTTAAAGAGATTTCTGAGGCATACGAGGTATTAAGCGACCCCCCAAAAAGGAGGGACTATGACCTCTACGGCCACAGGATGGGAGGGCCTGGCTTTGAAGGCTTCAGGGATTTTGGCGATGTCTTTGGCGATATATTTGGCGATTTTTTTGGCTTTAGCAAAAGAGGTGGTCAAAGACCTGAACAGGGCGCTGATTTAAGATATAATCTTGATATTACCTTTGAGGAGGCTGTATTTGGCTATGAGACGAGGGTAAAGGTTCCGAGGATGGAGACCTGTCTTGATTGCAATGGCAAAGGCACAGAATTTGGCGTAGAGCCGACGGTTTGTCCAAATTGTAAAGGCAGCGGTCAGTTAAGGTTTCAGCAGGGATTTTTTACAATTAGCAGAACCTGCAGCAGGTGTCATGGAGAGGGCAGGATTATAACAAATCCATGTCCAAAATGCCGCGGTGCAAAGAAGATTAAGAAAGAGCGCACCCTTTCAATAAAGGTTCCTCCAGGGGTAGAAGACGGTATGAGGTTGAAGCTTTCTGGTGAGGGCGAAAGCGGCAGTTACGGCGGTCCTCCAGGTGATTTGTATGTAGTAATTACTGTTAAGGAGCATTCAATATTTACAAGGAATAGAGATGATATATATTGCGAAATACCCATTGGCCTTGCACAGGCAGCGCTTGGCACAATGATAGATGTGCCGACACTGACAGGAAAAACAGAATTAAAGATACCTTCAGGGACACAGAGCGGGGCAACCTTTAGATTAAAGGGCAAAGGGGTTGCAAGCATCAGAGGCTATGGAATAGGGGATCAGGTTATAAAGATTAATGTGCAGATTCCAAATAAACTTAGCGCTAAACAAAAAGAACTCTTAGAAGAATATGCAAGGATCAGCGGTGAAGATATTGTCTCCGAAAAAGGTTTCCTGAAAAAAGTAAAAGATGCAATAAAAGGGTAAGAAGGGATTTAACCCCATCTAATAAAATTTGTACTGCAAATCACGCTTCTTTGGCACTGTCAAGGTGTTTTTATGGGGATTTTTTGAAATGTTTACTTTCATGACAATTTAAAGTAAAATATGTATAAAAAGAATGGAGATAATTAGTGATACCATTAAGGGATGATAATCCGACAAAGAGTTTTCCCTTTGTAACAATAATATTGATTGCGGTAAATGCAGTTGTCTTTCTTTATCAGCTTTCATTAAATGATGTAAGCGGCAAGGTTTTTGTTTTCACTTATGGCGCAATACCGTATGAATTGATGAACAGCATCAATCTGCCATTAACACCGTATATCCCGAATAGCGTTACAGTCTTTACATCCATGTTTCTGCACGGCGGCTTTTTTCATCTCGGAGGAAATATGCTCTATCTCTGGATATTCGGCAATAATATTGAAGACTCAATGGGACATATTAAGTTTATAGTCTTTTATCTTATATGCGGCATTGCTGCTGTGTTTGCACACACTGTTGTTAATCCCGGTTCAAAGCTTCCAATGATTGGGGCAAGCGGCGCTATAGCAGGTGTTCTTGGCGCATATATCCTGCTATTTCCACGTGCAAGGGTATTAACATTAATACCATTAGGATTTTTTATCAGAATCATAGATATACCAGCATTAATTGTTATTGGCTTCTGGATTGTCATTCAATTTTTAATCGGGGCAATGAGTGTTAGTGTTGAAGGAGGCGGCATTGCATATTTTGCACATATCGGCGGTTTCCTGTCTGGTTTTGCGCTTATTGGATTGTTTAAAAAGAGGGGAGTAAGATTTTTTAAATAGGGGTGAAATATGCTGAAATGGGATAAGTTAAAAATAGACATAAAAAAAGGCGCTGATTCTCTTAAAACTGGCATGAAAAAGGTTGTTAAGCAGGCAGTGACTGAGGTTGATGTATTAAAGCTGAAATATGAGAGGGAAAAGGTTAAAAGGGAATTAAGCTCTGTTTATCAGAGGATTGGCGAGCTGGTCTTTGATATGGCAGCAGAGGGCAAGAAGGATATCTTAAAAGACCCGGATATTAACAGATTATTTAATGAAGTTTCCCATCTTGAAGAAACAGAAAAGAGATTGGATGTTGAGATATCAGAAACACGGGAATATGTTAAGGTGAAAAAGGAGTCCCAAAAAGAGGAGAACTTCTGAGGGAGGCAATAGCCATGAAAAAACTTAAGCTGTTTCTTTTATTGATTTTGATATCAGCGACCTTTGTGGTTGCAGGCTGTGGTGTAAAGATACTGCCAAAGACTTTGCAGGAAGGCATCATAGACCCGAGGCACAATAGCATAAGCAAAGAGAAAGAGGGTATAAAGATAACTGTTAGGTCTATGGAGTGGTATCATGACCCAAGTTTTCTTGATGAATATTTTATTCCAATATTCTTTCTGATTAAAAATGAAAAGGGCCAGAAGATTACTGTTTCATATAAGGAATTTATTATGTTTGATAATATGGGTAATCAGTATAATGCCATCCCTCCTGAAAAGGTGAATGAGATACTCTTGGCAAGGGATTATTATCCATTTTATCCATACTATCCATATTATCCTTATACTGAGACAGTAATCATAAGAGAAAAAGAGGGGACATACACCACCTTTGGTTTTGGGGTGCCTCTCTTTTATTATTACAGAAGGTCATTTAGCAATATCTCACTCTATGCGCTTCAAGAGGGTGATATCCATCCAAATGCACAGGTAAGGGGATTTGTCTATTTTGCAAAGGCAGATAAACAGAGTAAAGAGTTGAAAATTAAAGTGAAGATTAATGGTGTTGAACAGGAGTTTGAGTTTATCTTGCAGAAGTAATCAGATGAGTATTTTAGCTGGAATTGATATAGGAACAAACACAGTCCGCCTCCTGATAGCTGATGTGAGGGATAAATATAATTTTAGAGAAATCCGCTCAGAAAGAAGGATTACAAGGCTTGGAGAGGGATTAATAGAAAATGGAAGATTAATGCCCTCTGCTGAAAATCGCACAATATATGTTCTCAAGGAATTTGGAGAGATACTAAAAGGCTATCCTGTTGAGGCAGTGACTGCTGTTGCAACAAGCGCTGTGCGAGAGGCAGAGAACGGCAAAGAGTTTGTTGAGAGAATAAAAGTTGAAACAGATTTTGATATAGAGATTATCTCTGGCGAGGAAGAGGCAAGAAGGACATTTTTTGGTGTCGTGGCAGGGCTAAATAATAAAAACGGCTCATTGTTAATTATAGATATTGGCGGCGGCAGCACCGAATTTATTGTGAGCAAGAATGCCGAGGTTTTGGATTCAATAAGCACAGGATTGGGTGTTGTTAAGCTTACAGAGAGATTTGTAAAATCAGACCCTGTATCTGAGGCAGAGATTAAGGAATTAAATCAGGCAATAAATAATGAGCTTAAGAATCTAAATAAGAGATTAAATGGCATTAATAACGCAACCTTTGTCGGCACTGCTGGCACAATTACCACACTTGCAGCAATTGACCAGAACCTTACCCTTTACAACCCGCTTAGCATTAATAATTACATCTTAAAGAAAAAATCAGTAGACAGGATATTTGATAATCTGAAATCCATGACAATAGAAGAGCGATTAAACATACCTGCATTGGAAAAGGGCAGGGAGGACCTTATAATCGCAGGGACTGCAATTGTTCTTTCAGTAATGGAGGAATTCGGATTCAGAGAGATGACGGTCTGCGATTACGGCCTGCGGGAGGGGATAATTTTAGACTTATATAGTAGAATCTCTAATTCCATTTAGTAAAGGTGGATATAGGGGTTTATAATGCAGCTTCTGCCTCTAATTTATTATTTTTTTTACTTACCTTAAACTGTCCAACATCCTTTGGTTTTGGAAATGCCTTTCCGCCGAAGATTTTAAAGGCAAGGTTTGAACCAATGTTTATGCGGTAGCTCGGCGTATGGCCGTAGAGCCTCTG
>JACRON010000262.1 GCA_016214425.1 Nitrospirota bacterium | reverse complement strand
GGCTTGCCCTTCACCTTCTCTGCCTCGTTCAGGGCTGAAAGAATCTTGGCTATGTCATGGCCGTCTGTTTCAATAACATTCCACCCAAATGCCTCCCACTTATCAACAATAGGCTCAATAGACATAACCTCTTCAACTTTGCCGTCAATCTGAAGCCTGTTCCTGTCTATTATTGCGCACAGATTGTCTAATTTATAATGTGCAGCAGTCATTGCTGCCTCCCAGACCTGTCCTTCCTGTGTCTCGCCGTCGCCAAGCAATGCATAAACACGGAACAAAGCATTATCAATCTTGCCTGCAAGCGCAATGCCGTTTGCAATAGAAAGCCCTTGGCCAAGCGAGCCAGTAGAAATCTCTATGCATGGAAGCGCCTTGCAGTCAGGATGGCCCTGAAGCCTGCTGCCAAGTTTTCTTAATGTCATGAGCTCTGATTTATCAAAATATCCGCACTCTGATAAGACTGCGTAAAGAAGGGGTGCTGCATGGCCCTTTGATAATATGAATCTGTCCCTGTCATTCCATTTTGGATTTTTAGGGTCATGCCTCATCTTGGAGAAAAACAGGGCTGTAGCAATATCTGCTGCAGAGAGCGAGCCGCCTGTATGGCCTGAGCCTGCATTGGCAAGCATCTTTACAATGCTTATCCTTATTCGCCTTGCAATATCCTTTAATTCATTAATATCTGTCTTTACGCCTTCCATCTCTTTTACTGTCTCCACCCGCATCCCTCCTATGTTTTTTCCTTATCATCCTTGCCAAGAAAATCCAATATCACCTCATCAAGGCTCTTTTTAGAGATAACATCCTCGCCAAATTTCTCATCGCTTTTTTTCTTTTTAAGCCCGCCTGATACAACCTCTTTCATCATCTGCTTGTGCTGCTCATTCATCAAATCCTTTACAACATCCGGCAAACAATCCGCCTTCAGGATATCTGCATAGCTTGTCTTTTTTGTTGCAATGATTGCGCCTTTGACAAAACAGTGGGTTATAATAAAGGGATTCTTTAACCCGCCGTCCTCTGTCTGGACATGATAGGTTACACCATCATGTGCTACATCAGTATTAAGCCCTGTTATCATCTTTAAAACTTACCTAATGCAAAAAAGCCAACCAACTTCTCATTGGTCTCCCTTAGCCTTGCAGATAATGTCCTGCAAAAGGTCCAGAGAAGCTTGTAGGCAATCTCTTTATTAAAATATAAAAGATTATCCAAATCAGATTTTGAAATGGTCATTAGATCTGCGTCTTCATTTGCAATTGCATCAGCAGAGCGCGGAAAATCATCAATAAGCGCCATCTCGCCAAAATAATCTCCGGACTTGAGCACTGCCAGAGCCTCTTCTCCTATATTTGGTATCATCTTGCTTATGCGGATTGCGCCATCAGTAATAATATAAAACTTATCGCCAAATGAGCCCTCCTTAAAAATTACATCTCCCTTTTTGTATGAGACCTTCTGGCATATCTTTGTAATCTCACTTAGCTCTTTCTGCGTCAGGCCTTCAAAAAAATATATCTTTTTTAATATCTCTTCTGTCATACAAACCTCATGCTGTCAGGTTCAAAGGCGTTCTTAAATAATTCTATATTTTTTGTGTCATCAAAAATGCTTATGGCAATTACATCAAAGCGAAGGCCTCTATCCTTAATCCTTTTAGATGAAATGTAGCTCATTGCACTCTTTACAATATGCTGTTGCTTTTTTTTGTTTACTGCCAATTGAGGAACTGCAAAGGTCGGATTCTTCCTTGCCTTCACCTCAATAAAAGCAAGCATCTGACCGTCATAGGCTATTATATCTATCTCGCCAAAGGGAGTTCTGTAATTCTGCTCAACAATCTTATAGCCCTCCTTTTTCAGAAAGGCTGCAGCTATATCCTCACCTTTTTCTCCTAATATCTGTTTATTCATTATATCACACAAAAAAACCTTTTTAAAGGTCTAAGTTAATTCTAATTTTTTCATTATTCTTTCAAGTCTTTTATCCACCTTTGCCCTCTTTGCGAGGCTCAGTAATTTTTGCAAATCATATTCAGCCTCTATAAGAAGCCTTGAGGCATCTGCCACATCCTGAAAACTGCCGGCTTTTAATTTAAGCACTATCAAACCCTCTGGCCTCGCTACAGGCAAGGAAATATCTTTCAATACCTCAACAGATATCCCGCCTTCAACTATCTCTCCCTCCCATTTCTTATCAACAAATATAATATCAACAGGTATGCCTTCTGATGACACAGACTTTATGCAAAATTTTATGTCATCTTCAGGGCCGCCTGTTTCTAAAGAACCTTTGAAGCCTGAGTCCTGAAGTCTTTTAAAAAGTCCTTTTTCAATAGCAGAATGACTTGTGTTGGACAGATCAACAAGTAGATCAATATCCTTTGTTGCCCTTGGAGAAACCCAGCCTCCAAGTGCAAGTCCCCCAATGAGGGCATATGCCTTGATACCTTCTGTCTTCTCAAGAATACTGATTATTTTTTTGAGGGTCTTTTCCATATAAGCTCTTCAGAAAGCCTTATAGCCTCTCTGAGCCTGCCTGCCACATTTTTAGGGGTTGCAGATTTTAAAAGCGGGTCAAATCTAACACCTTTTTTATTCGGGAAAAGTTCATCATAAAGGTCCATAACCTCATCAAACTTTAAAATCTTGCCTTTTTTCATTGTTATACTCCATATTCGTTGTTTTAGTTAGTAGGAAT
>JACRON010000013.1 GCA_016214425.1 Nitrospirota bacterium | reverse complement strand
GTCTTCCACTGCCTTTATACTTGACTCCTTTACAACTGGCAGGAATGCGAGAGGCGAGCATCTCTCCTTTAAGGAATACAGAAGCAGGACAGAGATAATATACTGTGATGAGCCTGTTGTTACAGAGAGGATCCTCCTCAGGCCGGATATAGAGGATTACGATGACCTTGGTTTTTTTGAGTCATTCACAGCAGTGGCGGTATTATATTTAATCTTTGATAATTTATCTTTGCAATGCCCTCTTATTGCTGATATAAAAGGTCTGCTTGATGAGGCGGATGATATAATCGGAGGCGTCTCTGCGCTGCCGTCAAATGGCATCCTTGTGAGATTTCTAAGTAAAAGTGTCATCCCTCTGACAAAGGCAGTTTATTCAATCCTCCCTATTTTCAGAAAGAGGGTATTATGCCTTGATACCCCTTCATCTTTGAACAGGTTTATCCTATAAACCCTAAAAAATGTTTTAGATTAAAACCTACTCTTTTGTAGAATTTTATACAAAAAAGTAGTCCATTCATAATTGTCTTCTCTCCGTAATTTACTATACAATATCTGTTTATCTTAAAAACATTGAAAAATTAATGTGTTAAGTGATATTTGTGTGTTAGATTTCATCTGGCACGGATATTGCTGATACATAATTGCATGAAAAAAATTACAATCAGCCCGCGCGGATTAATACAGAAAAGACCCTTTGGAAGATTTTCAAAGATAATACTCATATTCGGTTTTGCCGCAGTCTTGTTCCTGCCGCTGCTACCATTAACCTTTAAAGGTTCGCTGTTGTTAAATGATAAGCCAGAATTTTGTGTTTCATGCCATACAATGAGAAAGGAATATAATAACTGGTCTCATTCTGCGCATAGAAACTGGGCTGCATGCAGCGACTGCCATGTTCCCCAGCAGACAATTGTTACAAAACTGGCAGGGAAATTGAGGGATAGTCTGAATCACGGATACGCATACGCTTTTAAGAAGGTCCCTGACCCCATCAGGATTAAAAGGCATGGTTCTGAAACAGTTATGCAAAATTGTATCAGATGCCACAGCCAGTTAGTTGAGAAGATAAATAAGGGTGACAGAAAGTGCTGGGAGTGTCATCGCGGCTTGCCGCATGGCTATTAATAAAAAACTGATTTCACAGATTATGGAGGAAGGTAATTATGTTTAAAAGATTTTATGGTATATATGTGTTAGCTTATTTAATTTTAGCTCTCTTTGCCTCTGCCTGCACGCAAAGTGCAGAGGGTGTAGATGCATCAATAATTATACCAGAGGGTGAAAAGGACCCTGCTGTATGGGGCAAAAAATATCCAAATCATTATGACAGCTATCTTAAAAATAGTGAAAGGGTTAAAGGTTACAGCAAATACAGAAATGATAATGAAGATAGATTGAGCCCATGGCCATTTCAGTTTCTCCTATTTGATGGCTGGGGTATGGGGGTGGAATATAATGAACCGAACGGCCATACAGATATGCTTAAAGACCAACTCCTTATTGACGCTGCCCGCAGAAAGGCTGGCGGTGTATGTCTTACATGCAAAAGCCCCTATGCGCCAATATTAAGAGAAAAGATGGGCGTGGATTATTTCAGAAAGCCCTATGATGAGGTGCATGCGCAGATTCCTAAAGAACATCAGAAACAGGGTTTAAGCTGTGCAGACTGCCACGACCCAAAGACAATGGATTTAAGGCTCAGCAGATGGACGCTGATAGAGGCATTAAAGGCGATTGGCAAAGACCCTGACAGATTAACAAGACAGGAGCTTCGGAGCCTGGTCTGCGCCCAGTGCCATGTGGATTATAAAATTCCTAAAGATAAAGATAACAAATCTGTTGGACTCTTATTCCCGTGGAAATATGGAAAATGGGGGAATATCACGATTGAGGCAGTGATAAAACAGATTAAGGAAGAAAACTTAAGAGAATGGAAGCATAAGGTAACAGACCAGAAGATGGGACATATCAGGCATCCTGAATTTGAATTATTCTCTTCTCCCGGCAGTGTTCACTGGGCAGCAGGCGTAGCCTGTGCAGACTGCCACATGCCTTATGAGCGTATAGGCAGCGAGAAGATGTCCTCTCACAGATGGGAGAGTCCGCTGAAAAAGAATATGAAGGCATGTATGCAGTGCCACAATCAGAGTTCAGAATGGCTGAAAGAGCAGGTATTTAATATTCAGGACAGGGTAAATCATATGTTTACAAAGGCAGGCTACTCTGTGGCCCGCGCAGCATTGATGATAGAGGCAGCAGAGAAGAATCCAAAAGCTGACAAGGCACAACTTAAAAAGGCAAAGGAAATTTATGAGGAGGCGTTATATCGTAATACATGGATTGGCGCTGAAAACAGCATGGGGTTTCATAATCCTCCTGAGGCCCTTCGTGTGTTGGGAGATGCCCTTGACCAGGGCAGGCAGGCGGAGATATTAGCAAGGGAGGCTATCTTAAAGGCAGGTGGAACGTCGCCTGAGTTTGATATGGCAAAGATAGATAAGATTGTTGCAGAGAGGTATATGTCAAAGGATGGGAAGACAGGATTCAAGAAGAATGTTCCAAAGAAGGCAAAATTATTAACAGAGGTCATTAGATGAAGATAGATACAGGTGATACAGCATGGATGCTCTTTTCCACTGCCCTTGTAATGTTAATGACCCCTGGCCTTGCCCTTTTCTATGCAGGTATGGCAAGGAGAAAGAATGTCCTCGGAACCATTATGCACAGCATTACACTTTTATGTGTTGTAAGTTTAATCTGGATAATATGGGGGTATACAATTGCCTTTGGCCCTGATAAAGGGGGGATTATCGGCAGTTTGGAGTGGTTTGGACTTAAGGGGGTAGGGCAGGAGCCGGGGCGATATTCACAAACAATCCCTCATCTTGGCTTTATGTTATTCCAGTGCATGTTTGCAGTAATCACACCTGCGCTTATTGCCGGCGCTTTTGCAGAGAGGATAAAATTTTCTGCCTTTCTGCTCTTTGCAATACTTTGGGTGTCCTTTGTATATTCACCCCTTGCCCACTGGGTCTGGGGCGGAGGATGGATCGGAAGTGTGCTTGGCGCGCTTGACTTTGCAGGCGGTACAGTTGTTCATATAAGCTCAGGTATTGCAGGTTTAATCTCTGCTTATGTTATTGGCAGCCGCAAAGGGCACGGCATTGAACCAATGCCTCCGCATAACAGGACATTAACTGTTACAGGCGCTGCCTTGTTATGGTTTGGCTGGTTTGGATTTAATGCAGGCAGCGCGCTTTCATCAGGCGGAATTGCAACCTCAGCCCTTGTAAATACAAACACATCTGCTTCTGCTGCAACACTATCATGGATATTAATTGAATGGATGCACAGAGGCAAACCTACTCTCATTGGCGCAGTCAGCGGCTCCATTGCAGGCCTTGTTGCCATTACCCCTGCCTCTGGTTATGTTGGACCAATTTCAGCAATCCTAATCGGCACAGCTGCCGCTGCTTTCTGCTATGCAGCAGTTATGTTAAAGCCGAGATTCGGATACGACGACTCCTTTGATGTTTTTGCAATTCATGCTGTTGGAGGCACATGGGGCGCCTTAGGCACAGGGCTCTTTGCATCAACTGCTGTAAACCCTTCTGGTTTAGACGGCCTCTTCTTTGGGAATCCGCCCTTAATTGGCATTCAGGCTATTGCAATAGTTGCAACTTATATATATGTCTCAGTGTATACCTTTGTTATTCTAAAAATTGTTGATTTAATAATTGGATTAAGGGTTGATAAAGAATCCGAGGCAATTGGTCTTGACTATACACAACACAGAGAAAGCGGGTATAATTTTTAGTAAGACATACAAATGATTTGATATTACAAAGAGCGCTTGCATGCGATATGAAAAATACAAGATTGCCTTAAACTAACCTGTAATAACCTGTGATTTACATGGAGGTTATCTATTAATAGCCTACCTTTTTGTAAAAGCCACGACAAAAATGTAGCATACTTTAATCAGGCCCACATAGCTTATCCAGATAACTCCCTTTTCCAACCTAATAAAAAAACAGTTAAAAAAATTAATAATTTAAACAGTTTGCAAGGCAAAGATTACTGCCTTTAGATACATAGTTTATAGTTGGCACGATTATTGCCTCTAATTCAATATAAAAATGGATGAGAAAGGCTTCTTGTAAGGCTTTATATAATGATTGTTGTCAATAAATGAGGTGTTATAAGTGATGGAAATAAAAGAAGAACAGGTAATATCTTTAAGAAAGACAGTAGAAGGGCTTGAAAAAAGACTGATATTTGATGCCCTAAATAGCTGTAATTGGATAATTGCAAGGGCATCTAAAAAACTGGATATTACTGAGAGGATGCTTGCCTACAAAATGAAAAAATATAATTTTAAAAATCAAGCAATTATATTCTGGCACAGTTATAGCAATATATTACAAAAAGGTAAAACACAAAAGGGGGTGAAAGGGGAAATTATTAAGATTAATCAGGGTTAGTTTTTGGGGAGGAAGCATTTAGATACTAATTTTCAATTAAATGGAGGTATGATATGGAAAAAGTGAGAGGGATTGTCAGTATTTTATTACTTGTTTTTATGTTATTGCCGGCCAATATTCTTTTGGCCGAAGAGGTTAAACCATTAGCGCCTGCTGGACAGGCAGTTCCTGTAGCAACACCGCCTGCAGCTGAGGCTGCACCTGCTGCACCTGCGCCAGCTCCAAAGAATGATACAGGCGATACAGCATGGATACTTATCTCAACAGCGCTTGTTATGCTGATGACACCAGGCTTAGCCCTTTTTTATGCTGGTATGGTGAGAAGGAAAAATGTGTTGGGAACAATTATGCAGAGTTTTATTATTTTAGCGCTTATTAGTGTTCAATGGATTCTCTGGGGTTACTCGCTTGCATTTGGACCTGATAAAGGCGGAATTATCGGCAGCCTTGCATGGTTTGGCCTGAATGGGGCGCATTTGCAGAGAGAGTTAAATTCAGCGCATTTTTAGTATTCACACTCCTATGGGCAACATTTGTATATGACCCGATTGCCCATTGGGTATGGGGCCTTTCCGGAGGCAAGGGTTGGTTAAACGAGCGTGGCGCCTTAGATTTTGCAGGTGGGACAGTTGTTCATATAAGCTCGGGTGTTTCAGCATTAGCAGCAGCCCTTATAATTGGCAAACGCAAAGGTTACGGCACAGAATCAATGCCGCCGCATAATGTGCCGATGGTTGTTCTTGGCGCAGCTTTGCTCTGGTTCGGCTGGTTTGGATTTAATGCAGGCAGCGCCTTGTCATCAGGCGGGCTTGCTACCAGCGCCTTTGTTGCAACAAATACAGCCTGCGCAACTGCTGCTTTTACTTGGGCAATCGTAGAATGGGCACACAGGGGCAAGCCGACTGTTCTTGGCGCTGTATCTGGCGCAGTAGCTGGTCTTGTTGCAATTACACCTGCTGCTGGCTTTGTCGGCCCAATGTCTTCTATCTTAATTGGCCTGATGGCTGGTGTTGTATGCTACTTTGCAGTCAGCGTTATAAAGGGCAAGCTCGGCTATGATGACTCACTTGATGCCTTCGGGATTCATGGAGTAGGCGGAACACTCGGCGCCCTTGCAACAGGTCTGTTTGCCTCTAAGCTTGTTAATTCTGCTGGCAATGATGGCCTCTTCTTTGGCAATCCATCACTATTGGTAAATCAGGCAATAGCTGTTGTTGCTACAGCAGTTTATGCCTTTGTGGTTACAGCAATACTGCTTAAGATACTTGATGCTACAATAGGGCTCAGGGTTTCAAAAGAGGATGAGGTAACCGGTCTTGATTTAAGCCAGCACGGAGAAAGTGGTTATACCTTATAAAATAATGTAGGGGCGAGGCGATGACTCGCCCTACCTAAATTTATGACAAAGGAGGCAATATGAAGAAGATAGAGGCAATAATAAAGCCTTTTAAATTAGACTATGTAAAGGATGCCTTGAATAAAATAGGCATTCAGGGCATGACAGTAACAGAGGTAAAGGGATTTGGAAGGCAGAAGGGCCATACAGAGGTTTACAGGGGTTCTGAATTTGTTGTTGAATTCCTTCCAAAGACAAAGATAGAGCTCATTGTCTCTGATAAGATGGCAAAAAAGGTTATTGATACCATTATAGGCAGCGCAAGGACAGGCAAGATTGGAGACGGAAAGATATTTGTGTATCCGATTAAGGATGTAATCCGCATTAGAACAGGCGAGAAAGGCCAGAAGGCAATCTGACAATTTTGTAGGGTCAAACCCTTATGAGCCTGTTGACAAACTCGCAACATAAAATGTCATTCCCGCTTTCGCAGGAATGACAAGGGCTAAATGGCTGTAAAACACAAGGGGCAGGTTGCATTGCCAATCTGCCCCCTTGTTCTTTGAAAACCGAATACTTGTTCCCCTTTTTCAGCTTACTTGCTGTGCATTTTCACTTGATTTTTAAAAAAAATGTGCTACGATACAGATAATTTTGAAATCAGGAGGCAGGCGATGAAAAAGGTTGAGGCAATTATCAAACCCTTTAAACTTGATGATGTCAAGGATGCCCTTAATGAAGTAGGCATACAGGGTATGACAGTAACAGAGGTCAAAGGTTTTGGGAGGCAGAAGGGGCATACTGAACTCTATCGCGGCGCTGAATATGTTGTAGAATTCCTTCCAAAGGTCAAGATAGAGATTATAATCCCTGATGAGGATGTTGACAAGGTTGTTGATACTATCCTAAAAACAGCACGGACTGGAAATATTGGCGACGGAAAGATATTTGTGTATGACATAAAAGAGACTGTAAGAATAAGAACAGGCGAAAGGGGAAAAGAGGCCATATAATTCCATGAATATACTCAGGATTGGGATGGCCCAGATAAATTGCACAGTAGGCGACCTTGCTGGTAATACAGAGAAGATACTTGAATATACAGCAAAGGCAAAAGAGATGGCAGTGGATATTCTCTCCTTTCCTGAGATGGCAATTACTGGTTATCCGCCTGAGGACCTCTTGCTTAAAAGGAATTTTATAGATGAGAATCTCAGGTATCTTGATATTATAAAAAGCAAGGTAGAAGATATTTGTGTTGTTGTTGGTTTTGTAAATCGCAAGAAAGGGATTTATAATGCTGCAGCAGTTATACAAAAGAAAAGGATCGCAGGCATTTACCACAAAATGCTCCTTCCCAATTATGGTGTCTTTGATGAAAAGAGATATTTTAAAGAAGGAGATGAATTTAAGGTCTTTTCTTTAGAGGGCATTAATTTTGGTGTTACAATCTGCGAGGATATCTGGTTTGAAGAGGGACCTGTAAGGGTTCTGTCCTCTGCAGGGAATGCAGAGCTCATAATAAACATAAACTCTTCTCCATATCATCTCGGCAAATGGCGTCTTAGAGAGACCATGCTGAGGGAGAGGGCAAGGAATAATAAGGTTGCCATTGCCTACAATAATATGGTCGGCGGCCAGGACGAGCTTGTCTTTGACGGCAATGGGATGATTCTGGAGGTGAATGGTAATGTAATAGAAAGGGGCAGGCAATTTGAAGAAGACCTCATAGTCGCTGACATTGATATAGATAAGATTAGAAGCCAGAGAAAAGGGGAAAATTGGCAGAAGAAAAAGAGGGTGTTTAAGGCATATAAAAAGGCAGTTAAAATAATCCAGCTTCAAGAACAAAAAGGTATAAAAAAACCTCTTATGAAAAGAGAAAAGATAGAGCTGCTTTCTCAAGAGGCAGAAGTTTATAACGCACTCCTGCTTGGCACAAAGGACTATACAAGAAAAAACGGCTTTAAAAAGGTATTGATTGGTTTGAGCGGCGGCATTGACTCTGCATTGACAGTTACAATTGCTGTAGACGCCCTTGGAAAAGAGAATGTGGTTGGCGTATTTATGCCGTCAATGTATACATCAAACGAGAGTTATAAGGATGTAGAGATACTCTCAAAGAACTTAGGGATACAATTAATTATTATTTCAATAACAGAGGCATACAATGAATATACAG